>DATHWC010000046.1:0-17521 GCA_035460985.1 Lunatimonas sp. | reverse complement strand
TTAAACAGATGGGCGGTGGACAAGTTCAGGTTGCCGTGGCCATCGACTCCTGCTTCGGAACATTTAATTAAGCGATATCCCGCTATAATTTCTTCATCCACTGGATTCCAGGCTATTAATTGCTCGTAGCATTTCTTGCAGGTATCATTTTTGTCAATATCTAAAGGTAACCCTGTACCACCTCCTGCTGCACGAAAGGAAACTTCCCGCAATCGTCCAATCTCCTGCATGACATGTGGAGCGTTATGGTGATTTACCAGGTAAATTTCATTTTCTCCATTATTGACGTAACGTAAAAATCTCTCTTGGTTAAGCTCATTCTTTAACGTCGCTCGGTCTATTGGAGCTATTATTTCTTGCATAAATTTATTTATCTTGGGCTATCTCGTAAACCATGTTTTTAACTGTTTCTGCCCAGTATAGGTCACTCTTTGAAGCATCAAAGTACTTGTAAGAAATGGGTTTTCCTATATGGACAACTATTTTTTTATTTTTCTGGCCAAACATTTCATCTGCCAAATAGAACATTTCGATGTTCGCCTTTATGCCTACTTTCTTTCTAATTCTCGCAAGATTATAAAAAAATTCGGAGTTTTTCCCTTCCACATAAATGGGTACTACATCCTTTTTATACTTTTTCGCTTTATTAATAAAACTTTTCTTCCATTCCAAGTCCTTTATACCGAATTCCTGTTTGCGGGAAACTAATCCTGCTGGAAAAACAATAACGGCATCTGTACCGGAATAAGTCTCCTCTATCATCTCAGCACCACGCTTGCCGCTACTTCCATGTTTATTGACAGGAACGAACAAATCTCCAAAATTGGGGATATTTAAAAGTATATCGTTAACCAGAAATTTCAAGTCATTCCTGAATTTACCCAGCACATGCATTAATACCACACCATCTAAGGCTCCGAGCGGATGGTTGGATGCGAAAATAACAGACCTATCCAAAGGAATGTTTTCTTCGCCCATATAGGAGACCTCTACACCAAATTCACCTATAAGGGCATCTACATATTCCAAGCCATAAAGGTGCCCATGTTTAGCCATCACTCGGTTGACTTCATCTTCGTGTACAATCCTTTTGATGTACGATAAAACAAATCTAGGCATCCATTTGACAAGACCGGGGTTTTTTTCCGAAATTACCTTTTTGATGTCTATAAACTTTTCCTTTTTCTCCACGCTTATTTTTTTACCTTACAAAAATATAAAAAATTAATTTAGCAGTGGACAAAATTCCTCTCTGGGAATTTTGTCCGGAAAGCTGGCCGGACAATTCAAACCAAAATTCCCTGCAATAAAAGGCACTTAAAAAGAAATCAACTTATGGAAGTATTATTGCCACAAAACCAATGAACAATTTGCAACAGATAACGGTTGTTATTTGTAAACCAACTAAATAGTCACTAAATGAATCTAGCCATTACGGGCCCAACCTCAGGGATAGGTGTAGAAACTGTAAAAGCTCTCGCTTCAAAATTCAACAGGATATTTTTGCTTGTAAGAAGTGAAGAAAAAGCAGTTTCTCTAATAGCAGAATTTTTTTCCTCTTACGATAAGGGAAAGTTTGTCATCATTCCCTGCGACTTGGGAGATTTGACCTCCGTATCAAAAGCTGCAGACTTGATCAAAGACCAGGTAGATTCCCTCCATGTGCTGATAAACAATGCCGGGGGAATTTTTCCGGAAGGCAAACTTACCGGGGATAAGCTGGAACAAACGTTCCAAATTAATCACTTGGGGCATTTCCTGCTAACCATCAAACTGATGCCTTTATTGGAAAACGCAGGCGAGGCAAAAGTTATTAATGTGAGCTCTGAGGCCCACAAAGCCGCAAAACCTAAACTAAAGGAGATCAACGACATATCCAAATACAGCTCGTTCCCAGCCTATGCCAATGCCAAATTGTTCAACATACTCTTTAGCAAATCCCTTTCTGAAAAATACGCTGATAAAGGAATCCATTCCTACTCGCTGCATCCAGGGGTTGTAAAAACGAATTTTGGAGGAGATTTTTCAGGGGTTTTTAAGTTCTTGATTAAACTTGCCCAACCATTTATGATTAATGCAGCTCAAGGAGCAAAAACCACTGTTTTTCTTGCCTCCACAGCTACCGATTCTCTGGAATCAGGAGCCTATTTCAAGAAATCCAAACGGGCAAACCCCTCGAAAACTGCCGTATCTGCCACGCTTCGGGAAAAGTTATGGAACATGAGTCAGGATTTGGTGAAAGAATACCTTTGATGGGAATAGAATTATTGGGAAATTCGTCTATTCAAATGCATCCCCATTAGGGGGTTCCTAACAAGAAAATGTAGCCAAAGTTATCCCGGATACCCTATTCCTTGATTTGTTTTGATGATATGAACAAAACCGTATTTTTCCTTGCCTGCTGGATGGCGTTTTTTTTGAATGCTAACAGTCAATCTTTAACAGAGAATAAACTTACGTTGGAAGAGGTTTTGGCTATCGGACTGGAACAAAACCCGGTTTTGCTTCAATATAAAAACCAGGAATCGATCGTGGGGTATCAGGTTAAAGCCAATCTCTCGGGGTGGCTTCCAGAAGTGATGGTCGACGGCGATTACATGAGGTATTTTTCGCAGCCAACTGCGATATTCCCCGACTTCAATAATCCTGAATCCGGACAATTCCAAGAAGTACGAACCGGTATTCCGTTTAATTCCAGTCTTAATTTTTCAGTCAACCAACCACTCATTAATAACGAACTCATCCGCTCCCATCATCAGGCAAGTCCACTTAGGAAACAAGCTGCACAGTCTTTGGAAGATTTTAAAATAGAGCTTGTCAATCAACTAACGGTTACTTTCTATGAGGCACTCTTGGCTCAGGAGCAGGTGCAACTTACAAGTGAAGACATCAGAAGGCAAGAAAAACAACTCCAAGATGCCAAGCTGATGTACGAAACCGGAATAACCGATCAAATAGATTATAAGCGGGCGCTAATAAATATCCAAAATAGCCAAAGCGCACTTTATGAATACCGGGAAGAAACTAAAATAAAATCAGCACAGCTCAATTCATTAATGGGTTATCCTAAGGACAAAGCTCTTGAGTTGACTGCCTCTTTTGAAGATCTATTGGATGAAATATATATAGATACGCTCCAACAACCCAGTGTAGGCAAGCGAATAGAATATCAACTTCTCGAAACCCGAAGAGGCTTGCAGGAGGCTGAAATCCGCTACCAAAAGCGGAAATTTATTCCATCGCTATCGGCTTTTTACAATTACAACATACTATATCTAAGTCCTGTCGGAAATGAGATTTTTGATCAGGGATATCCTTTTTCACTAGTTGGCGTCCGAATTAATTACCCGCTTTTTCAGGGAGGCCGCAGGATCTTTGAGGCGCGGGAGGCCGCTCTTCAGTTGGATAATTTGGAATTGGAGCAGAAAGATTTCAGCAATCAAGTACAGGCCGCGCACCAGGAAGCGATAAGCAGGTATAAAAACCAGTTATACCTATTTAACATTCAAGAACGAAACAAAAAACTGGCGGAGGAAATTTACGAGGTTGTTTCTTTGCAATATGAAGAAGGCATTAAGAATTTTCTTGAAGTAATTGTAGCTGAAACAGACCTACGCACGAGTAGAATCAATTATACCAGATCCCTATTTGCCGTGTTGACGAGTAAGCTAGCGGTACAGCGTGCTCGTGGAGAGGTAATAATAGACTATTGAAGATGATGAAAAAAACAACCCTTGGCGTCAGTTTGCTCATTTTTCTAGGCTGTGCCGAAGACAAAGCGACTGAAAATCAACCCACCATTGTAACAGTCGATGAGGCAGTCTCCGAAATGGTGGTTTTGGAACAAAGATATCCTGCGTCAGTGGTCGCCTTAAAGGAGGTAGAACTCCGAGCCGATGTGGTTGGATACATTACTCAAATTCAAGTAGCAGATGGAGAGCGTGTACGCCAAGGTCAGGTTCTCTACCAAATTGACAGAAGCAGGTATCAAGCCCAGCTAGATCAGGCCCAATCCCAACTTGAAATTGCCAGAGCCAATCAGGCCCGATCAGAACGGGACATAACCCGGTATGAGAAACTTAGGGAGGGAAACGCCATTGCCGGAAAGATTTATGACGACGCGTTGACAGATATGGTCAGTAGTCAGCAGGAGCTCCTTCGTGCCCAAGCTGCTGTTGACAATGCAACTACAGATCTGGGCTACGCAACGATACGGGCGCCCTTTGCTGGTACGGTTGGTTTTTCTTCCGTGCGCCTGGGTGCCTTAGTCACTCCGGGACAAACTCTGCTAAATGTCATCAGTGCTGACGACCCCATGGGGTTGGATTTTTATGCGGATGAAAAATCATTGCATGATTTTACCCAACTAATGACGCAGCCGGAAAAAGTGTCAGCTGACTCAGTTTTTAGGCTTTTGCTGCCCAATCAGCAGCTTTACCCATTTCCCGGGTCTATTGAAACCATCGATAGGGCGATCGACCGGGGTACAGGCACGATTCAGATTCGGTTAAAATTTCCGAACCCTGACTATTCATTAAAACCCGGGCTTAATACTACTTTACTTTACACAAAAACATCACCCGAATCCCAGATCACCGTTCTTCAGAAGGCTTTGGTAGAGCGTCTGGGAGAGGTATATGTTTATGTAGCTGATAATGGAGAAGCAAAACAAGTCACGGTAAAAACTGGAAACAAAAGTAAAGACCGGGTGGTCATTCAGGAAGGGTTGCAGGCAGGCCAACAAATAGTTGTAAGCGGAGTGCAAAAAATCGCCGATGGGGATAAAATCCAAATCAAAAACGAAAATTGAGCATGATTTCATCCATCTTCATCAAGCGACCTAATGCAGCAATTGTTCTATCCCTTGTCCTTCTGTTGCTTGGGACTCTGGCCATTATTAATTTGCCAGTAGCCCAATACCCAAATATCACCCCACCGGTCATTCAAGTTACCGCCACCTACACCGGGGCAGATGCCGAAACCATCGAACAAACCGTAGCCACTCCCCTAGAAACCCAAATAAACGGAACACCGGGAATGGCATACATTGAAAGTACGAGTAGCAACGAGGGCTTAATGTCGATGAACATTACGTTCGAGGTAGGAACAGACATTAACACTGCTGCGGTCGAGGTTCAGAACCGAATAAATGTAGCGGAACCCCTACTTCCTGAGGAAGTACGCAGATTGGGAATCACCATCAGAAAGAGAAACCCCAGCCTTCTATTAATTGTGTCAATTTTTTCCCCTGAGGGTTCTCACAATATTGACTTCCTGAACAACTATTCCAACATCTATATCAAGGACGAGTTGCTAAGAGTACCGGGAGTCGGAGATATTTTCAGCAGATCGGAAGATTTTAGTATGAGAATCTGGTTACAGCCCGAAAAGCTTTTCCAGTTGGGCCTTACTTCCAACGAAATTATATCAGCTCTCCGAGAACAGAACATTCAGGTAGCCGCAGGTGCTATTGGCACCCCTCCCCAGCGTGACTATCAGGCTTTTGAGTACACACTCTTCACAAACGGCCGACTCAATTCCCAGGAGGAATTTGAGAACGTCATCCTAAAAGTATCAGAAGACGATCAGCGTATCGTCTACCTCAAAGACATTGCCCGGGTGGAACTGGGGCGGTTTGATTATTCTACAAGCAATTTTACCGACGGAAAACCTGCCGCCTACCTGATCATCTTTCAGACTCCGGACAGCAATATCCTGGATACAGAAGTGGGTATAAAGGAAGCTATGGAAAGAATCCAGGAAGACTTTCCATCAGATTTGGAATATGTCATTCCTTTCGAATCCGCATCGGTGGTAAGAGTATCCATCGGTGAGGTAGTAGAAACTTTGTTTATTGCCCTCTTACTCGTATCCATCGTTGTCTACATTTTCCTACAGGATTGGAGGAGTACGCTTATCCCTATTCTAATCATTCCAGTGTCTATCATCGGCACGTTTGCCCTGTTTTTGCCCTTGGGATTTTCGATCAACAACTTGACGTTGTTCGGGTTCGTGTTAGCTATTGGGATTGTCGTGGATGATGCCATTGTAGTGGTGGAAGCCACGATTGCCTATATGGAAAAAGAGGGCCTTCAAGCTAAGGAGGCCGTCACCAAAGCGATGAAGGATATTTCAGGCCCGGTAATAGCCATGTCCCTAATTGTTGCGGCAGTTTTTATACCCGTGGGCTTTATACCTGGCATCGTGGGAAGACTCTACCAGCAATTTGCCATGGCCATTGCAGCATCTGGTATTATTTCGGGATTTGTGGCACTGTCACTGACACCGGCTTTGTGCTCCCTGATTCTTAAACCAAAGAAGGACAGGAACGCTTCCTCCAAAAATCTTCTTGACAGGTTTTTCTATGGTTTCAACCAGAAGTTTTCCTACTTCAATGACCGCTATGAAGCCGGAATCGCAAAAAGTTTTTCGAAAGGAAAGTATATTATTATGGGGTTGGTGGTTTTGGGGGTCGTCACGTTACTTCTGTTCAACCAAAAACCTACAGGATTTATCCCCAACGAAGACGAGGGGCGGCTTTTTGTCACCTATGAACTGCCAGAAGGTGCTTCTACCGCAAGAAGCTTGGAGACCATAGAGAAATTAATGGGGTTTTTGGCAAAGGAAGAAGATATTTTCCATTTTACTGCGGTGACAGGCTTGAATGCAGTCAACTTCTCGAGCAAATCAAACACCGGGACGGTATTTTGCCAACTAAAGCCATGGAGTGAAAGGAAAGGGGCAGGCCAAAGCTCATTTGAAATACGCAATCGCCTTCTGCGGGAATTGAGGGATAAACTGCCGGAAGCGTCCATAATCATTGTAGCTCCTGCTGCCATACCCGGCCTCGGAACCACATCCGGATTTAATGTGGTACTGCAGGATTTGCAAGGAACCTCCACCATACAGGAGTTTGATCAGCAAATAAAAGACTTCGTCGGTGAGCTCAATGAGAGTGAGGAAATATCCAATTCCTTTAGTCTGTTCAGTGCTTCTACGCCCTCCTACCGGATCAACTTAGATAGAGAAAAAACCGCGAGACTTGGTGTAAACATAGGAGATGCCTTTAATACCCTACAAGTATATCTCGGTAGCTTCTATGTAAATGATTTCATACTTTACGGTAGAAACTTTCGGGTAGTGGCGCAGGCGGACACCATGTACCGTGAGGACTTGTCATCCTTGAACCAGTTTTTTGTTAAAAACAACCGGGGCGATATGCTTCCTATCAGCAACTTGGTTACCACGGAAATCATAGAAAATGCGCCCCTAATCAATCATTACAATTTGTTCCGATCGGCCACCATCAACGGTGATGCCGCAGCAGGGTACAGCTCGGGTCAAGCTATAGAGCGGGTGATAGCCCAAGCTGCTGAAAGTTTGCCCGCGGGATTTGGATATGAATTCTCAGGCATCACTCGGGAAGAGATAAGGTCAGGCGGCAGTACAGCACTTATATTTTTATTGTCCATTACCTTTGTCTTTCTCTGCCTGACGGCACTTTATGAAAGTTGGTCAGTACCCTTTTCTGTTCTATTGGCTGTTCCCACTGGTATTTTCGGCGCTATTATTACCTTGCTACTGTTCCCATCCCTAACGAACAACGTTTATGCACAGATTGGATTTCTCACCTTGGTGGGGCTGGCAGCAAAAAACTCCATCCTGATCGTTGAGTATGCCAAAGAACGGGTAGATCGGGGAATACCTATAAAAAAGGCAGCGAAATTGGCTGCAAAGTTGAGGCTGAGACCAATACTTATGACCTCCATGGCTTTCATTCTTGGCGTAGTGCCGCTCGCTTTTGCATCCGGCGCGGGATCAGTAGCCAGACAAACTATCGGATGGACGGTGTTGGGCGGAATGGTCACCGCAACATTTATTACCATCTTTATTGTTCCCGTTTTATTTGTGCTGATTACCAAGATCGCTTACAGCAAGGCAGAATTAAAACGTATCAAAATGGAAAACAGCTCCGCAGAAACTGAGTAATTATTACCCTAGATCCGAAACCATCCAGGTTTTTTTGATAAAAAGCTAGTTGTTCAAATCAAATGGGTGAAACCTGGAAGGTTTTTCTTCATCTGTTACAGCTAAATACAGCAGATTCTAGGCATTACATTTCTTCATCAATTATTTTAATGGTTTCGCTCAAAACCGGGGAGGTAACGAAATAACCTCCCACCCTTCCGTTTCCATTTTCAACGTAAATATTTGATGTTGGATTTTGGGGCGGTGGACTGAAGAGACCACCATCGTTAAACAGCAAATTCACCAGCTGATTCAGGTAATTGTAGGGAGCTTGGTTTAGCCTATAAAGCTCTAATTTGACCTTGTCGTTTTTTTCGAAAGCAAATCCGCCCAGTTCAAAACCATTGTCCAATATTGAGGTGCCAAACGTATCATCAAATAAAAGGTAATCGGACCGTCTGTTAAGTAGGGTGTCATTTCGAATAATTTTGACCCTGTAATAATTGTCCCTATCAAACGGGATTTTGCCATAGACCGTCACATAGTATCCCTCATCCCTGAAAAACCGTTCTTCGGAAAACGCATAGGTTACGCTGTCCAATACGGGAGGCTCTAACATTTCACCTTCGGAAAAATATACCTGACCGTCAAATTTCACCTCCAGCCTATATCTACTTCCAATTTCAGCTACCTGATTGTTCAAGGGAAGAAAATGACCCAAATGATCAACAAACAGAAACTCTACCCGATTTCCAGATTGAATGTTGGTGATGGACACCTCCGCTTCAGATAGGATTTCGTTGGAAAGCGTATCATAAAAATCCCGACTATATGTTACCGATACTTTATTGACGCTTGACCTATCAGTCCATATGGCTTCTATTACAGGAATCTTCTCCATGTTTTTTAATTCCAACCGCACTTCTTCTTGGCAGGAAAAGAGAGATGAAAGAATAATTAAGTTCAGGTATAAATACTTTTTCATATCAAAATTCAAAATTATACGTGACAGAAGGCAAAATACCAAACAAATAAGTCATGATGACTCCAGGACGAGATGAGGTAATTACATCTTCGGGACCTGGATCTACCCTGAAATCATTGTTATATATATCGGCAAATTGATAGGAAAAAGGATTTTTTCGATTGTATACATTATACACACTAAAGTTCCAGCTACCTTTCCACCATCGCCCCCTGTCCCTGTTTTTCAAATTGACGGATAGGTCCATGCGGTGGTACGCTGGGAATCTGTCTTCATTTCTGCGAGGCCCATACAGCGGAACACGCTGGTTATCCACTTCATAGGAGCCTACCGGAAAAGTCACCGCTACTCCACTGGTATAGACGAAGGTTCCAGAAAATTCCAACCGCTTATTGACCTTGTGATTTACCACCAAACTAACATCATGAGGACGATCAAATCTGGGATTAAAAGGTTGGTTCTCATTAATTCCCTCTATCTGTCGGAATACCCTGGACCAGGTGTAACTTAACCAGCCTGTTGTTTTTCCGCTGTTCTTTCTGAGCATGAACTCCGCTCCATATGCCCAGCCCAATCCAGACAGAATTTCGGTTTCAAGATTGTCGGTAAACAAAATTTCAGCTCCCTGCTTCAGGTCGATAATCTGGTCAAAATCCTTGTAATATCCCTCCATGGAGAGCTCAAACTGATTATTTGACAGGTTTTTAAAAATCCCTAAGGATACCTGATCGCTCCGTATTGGACTTACATAGGTCCCCGCTGGCATCCAGCGGTCTATTGGCAGTCCTGCCGAGTTATTTGTAGCGATCTGAATGTACTGAAAATTTCTGTTGTAGGCTCCTTTTAGGGATAGGCTTTCACTTAGAAGATACCTGGCTGCCAGCCTGGGTTCAAGACCCAGGTAGGTTTTCATGTTCTCTCCAAAACCAAACCTAACCGTATCTGCCACTGCCCCATTGGCGGGATCATTATTTTCATACAGGTAGTTTACTCCCTCCCCGATTTGCTGATAGTGGTTCCATCGCAGACCACCTTCCACTGAAAAAACGGGGCTGACGTCATAATTCCCATCGATAAAGAGGTTGTTCAGAAAACCTGTCTTTGGATTGGTGTTGATAGATTCCAAATTACTCTCCGGTGCCAGATTTAAATTAATCGGCGCAAAATGATATAACTGACTATGGGCTCCTGCGTATAGACTTAAATTCTCGTTTGGTATCCAATTGATTTCGCCCCGAATACCTGATTCTGAAAAATTATTGCTCCATTCAAACCCAATACTCTCGTCTGTAAATGCTATGATGTATTTGTAGTAACTATGATAACCTTTAACATCCAAAAAAAGGTCTTCTCGAATTGATCTGGTCCAGTTAAGGGAAGAAATCCAGTTGTTCCACCCCAAGCCAAACTGGCCACTGGTCCCTAGATAATCCGAACCGTAATAAGAAGAGAGGGTGATTTTATCGCGGTCTTTTATACGAAACATCAATTTACCACTTAGATCATAAAAATAAAGCTGGTTATTACGTATATTTTCATCGGGAGATAGCCCCAAGAAAATGTCGGCGTAAGTCCTTCTGCCAGAAACTATAAAAGAAGATTGGTCGGAAAGCAGGGGACCGTCTACTGTTAACCGGGAACTTATACTCCCGATTCCACCCTCCCCATGGATACGTTTGGTATTACCCTCTTTTAATGAGATATCAATAAGGGAGGAAAGTCTTCCTCCGTATCGGGCAGGAATATGCCCCTTATACAACTCCACATTACTGAGCGCATCCGGATTGAACACGGAGAAAAATCCAAAAAAGTGGGAGGGATTGAATATGGGTGCCCCATCTATCTGTATCAAATTTTGGTCAGCAGATCCACCACGTACAAATAATCCAGTAGTGCCTTCACCGGCTGTGGTTACACCGGGTAGTAGCTGAATGCCCCTTAAAAGGTCTACCTCTCCGAATAAGGCCGGAATGTTTTTGAGCACCTCCACAGGCAAATTACTTTTCCCAATGTCCAAACTCATCACATTGCTGTTTTCTCTAGCTTCATTGACAACGAATTCCTCTAGAAATTGCGCTTCAGGATTTAAAAAAAACTTATTTTCTTTACCCAATTCCTTCTCAGTGATAACTCGTAAGGTAGAGGTATATCCTAAATAAGATATCGTCAATTCAGCCGGCAGATCTATGGGGCGTATGGAAAATGTCCCGTCAGCATCGGTAGTCACTCCCTTATCTAACGCATTAGACCAATAGACATTCGCTCCGGGCAAGACTTCCCCGGTCGTCATATCCTTAACACTGCCGGAAATTCGATCCGGCAATGACTGGCTGAATGAGGAATTTTGAAAGAAGATACTAAGACCCATCAAATAAAAAAAACCGCAAATAGCTTTATACAATTGCTTATTCATTCCGTGTAACATTCTTTTTCGAGAAGAATTTCTCTTTTGAATTTCAGCTATTTGGGTTTTTTTTCCCTGAAAAAGGAAATAACTGTTTACTGATACGGATTTCCGTTGAATCTAGTTCAATAAAAGCAGGTTTTATTGCGTAGGTTTTTCACTATTTCCCAACGACTCACAACTCAAACCGTTTTAATAATAATTAACCGGGATATATTTCGTTTTGCTTTTAATTCACTAATTTCAAGTCATGATTTGGGCATATCCTAATAATAGTTTGATAATCACCTTGGTAATTTTATTTACCCTTCTGTATGCGCTATATTTGATCCGTTTTTGGCGGATCAATAAAAAGCTTCAGGTAAAAAAAAGAAGGCTTATATGGAAAAGTCTTTTACGAACGGCCTATTTTGTCCTGTTTTTAATAGCACTGACAGGCCCGTCAATTGGCAGTTCAATGAAAGAGATCAAGCAGGAGGGCAAGGACATCTTTATCGCTATTGACCTTTCACAATCCATGAATGCGCAGGACATCAATCCCAGCCGTCTTCAACGGGTAAAGTTTGAAATGAAAAACTTGGTTAAAAACTTCAGTTCTGACCGGGTTGGGATAATTATTTTCTCATCAGAAGCATTTATCCAATGTCCGCTTACATTTGACCAAAATGTCATCCAACTGCACTTGGATGGACTAAATACCGGCCTGGTCCCAAACTTCGGGACAGACATTGCTTCTCCTCTTAACATGGCCTATCAGAAATTTCAAAATGAAAATGACCAAGAGGAAACCTCAAAAGCAATCATCCTAATCAGCGACGGGGAGGATTTTGGGGACAATCTTCCTCCCGTTCTAGATAAACTCTCGGAACAGGGAATTCGTGTATTTAGCTTGGGTGTGGGTTCGGAAGACGGCACCAGCATTCCAAGGGGTAACAGTGTGGTAATGGATCCACAGACAAATAGACCGGCCATCACCAGACTCGATGCCACAAACCTTAAAACGATATCCAATAGAACAGATGGGGCCTATTTCGAACTTAGTGATGTCAATCAGGAAATCCCTCAATTGATCAACGCGATTGATCGGATGGAAGGAACGGTCATGGCCAGTCGAATGGTAGAAGCTTCGGCCAATAAATATTTTTTCTTCCTTTCTGCTGCATTGCTCTTAGCGATGATCGATGTAATGTTACCCTTGAAAACGTTATCCATTTGATCAACTATTCAAAAGTTCCTCCGTTATGATGTTATTTGCTAGAACGTTAATGGTAGTTTTCCTTCTAATCCCGACTTCTTGGAAAAAAATTGGGGCGAAAAATAGTGCCATATATGATGCGGAACAGGCGTATGTAGCTACGGATTTTGAGCAATCTGTAAGGCAGCATCTCAGTCTCATGGCTGACCACGACCTACGCACTCCCGAAGTTAAATTCAATCTGGCGCTGAGCTACCAGAATAACGGACAGGAGGATGAGGCGAAGAAAACTTACGAGGAGGTTATCCGTTCAGGAAATAAGACACTAGCTTCATTTGCCGCCAATCAAGTAGGCGTGTTGGAGGGACGGGAAAGCAACCATAAGGACGCATTGGCTTACTTTAAGTCCGCACTTATCCAAAATCCTGATAATGAAATGGCACGTTATAATTACGAACTGCTAAGCAGATGGCTGGAAGAAAATGAGGAAGACAAGGATAAAGAAGAAAAGGATCAAGAGGATCAAGACAAGATAGAACCCTCCAATTACGCCAAAAGGATGAAGGCCCAAGCCGATGAGTATGTGGATCAGTACAGATTTGATGAGGCATTGGAAACCATGCAGCGGGCGTTGGAAATCGATGAAACGGTAGCCCACTATCAGAATTTTATCCAATATTTAAGTGATGTTAAAGAAATCAATGATAAATAAAATCTTTGCGTTTGCGCTACCCTTAACCTTACTTCTTGCGGGAATATCCCAAGCCCAATCGGAAAGTGAGTACTTTAACCGGGCAGCCCGACAGTATGTAAATGAGGATTTGCCGGGCACTGGACAAATCCTTGCCGAGGGGTTGCAGAAATATCCGAACGATCCCAAACTGAACTCATTGCTGGAAAAATTGCAAAAAGATGAGGAAGATCAGCAGAAGAAAGATCAGCAACAGCAACAAAATCAGGAAGAGTCCGAGCAGCAGGAAAATCAGGATCAGCAGAGTGAAGAACAGGAAAGCGGTGAAGGGGAAGAGCAGACAGATGAGGATGGAGCCGATGAGTCCGAAGCTACGGATGAACAGCGGGGTGAAAAGTCCCAACAGGAGGAACCTACTGAAGAACCCAGCAGTCAGGAAAGTGACTTGAGCGAACGGGAGCAATCCATGGAAGAACTCAAGCAGCGTTTGCAAGAAATGAATCTTACACCCGAACAGGCCGCCCAGATCCTCGATGCCATGAATAGCAACGAATTGCAATATATCCAACAAAACCGAAAAAAAGCCACTCAACGACCCCAAAGAGGACTACCTGATTGGTGAAATATTTTTGTTGAAATGTTTTTAATCCCAACGTAATCAGCCATGAACGACGTTTGCATTGTATCGATTGCCCGAACTCCTCTTGGTAGTTTTGGTGGTAAGCTGTCTTCTCTGTCAGCTACCGAATTAGGAGCCAAGGCAATCAGTGCTGCTCTTGACAAATCCAACCTTTCCCCAGATCAAATTCAGGAAGTGTATATGGGGAACGTGTTGTCGGCAAATTTGGGACAAGCTCCTGCAAGGCAGGCAGCGATTGGTGCGGGATTGGGATACGAAGTACCATGTACGACAATAAATAAAGTATGTGCTTCCGGAATGAAGGCTATCATGTTGGCTGCACAAGCCATTATGACCGGACAGCAAGATATCATAGTGGCTGGTGGTATGGAAAGCATGAGTAATGTTCCTTTCTATGTACCCAAAGCCAGATTTGGATACAAGTTTGGCAATGCGACCCTAGTGGACGGACTGGCCCACGATGGCCTAACGGAAGTTTACAATCATTTCCCTATGGGAAACTGTGCGGATAATACAGCCAAATCCATGAAGATCAGCCGGGAAGAACAAGATGCCTATGCGGTGAATTCCTACAAGCGAGCGGCAAAGGCTTGGGAATCGGACTACTTCAAAAATGAGGTGATCCCGGTAGATCTAGTCGGCAGAAAAGGGGATGTAACCACCGTTTCGGAAGATGAAGAATACACGAATGTAGATTTCGATAAAATGGGTCGCCTTAACCCGGTGTTTGCAAAGGATGGTACGGTAACCGCCGCGAATGCATCGACGATGAATGATGGAGCAGCCGCCTTGGTACTTATGAGTAAATCCAAAGCCAAATCCATGGGCATCGCCCCTCTCGCCCAGATCTTGGGATTTGCGGATGCCGCACAAGACCCCATGTGGTTTACGACAGCTCCAGCCTTGGCCATTCCCAAGGCACTTACACTGGCAGGTGTGGGTGCTGAATCTGTAGACTTTTATGAAATCAACGAGGCCTTTTCAGCGGTCGCTATTGCTAACCAACGCCTGCTGGGACTGGATATGGACCGATTGAATGTCTTTGGAGGAGCTGTAGCTTTAGGACATCCCCTAGGCTGCTCCGGAGCTCGGATTGCTGGCACCCTGTACTCGGTTCTCCAGGCAAGAAACGGCACCATTGGAGTTGCGGGAATCTGCAACGGAGGAGGCGGAGCGTCTGCCCTCGTCATTGAGCGACTTGCTTAAAGCCTTTCCCACATAATAACTTTATCCTCCATATTATCGTAAATGAGGGATGATTTGCATAACTAGACTTCATTCATGGGTTTGCTAAATATAATTAGTTGCCGCAACGGTTGGTTTTTGTCCTGTCTCTTCTTATTGACGGGAATATTTTCGCCTCTTCTTGGCCAAGAGCGGGCATATACCTATTATGATGAAGAGGAATTAAAGGTAAAGGAGGCTTACTTCGTTGAAAATGGCATTCCTCACGGCATCTATGAGTTTTTTGATGAGTACGGAGAACTCATCCAATTGGGAAATCTGGTAAATGGCAAGAAGGAAGGAAAATTTGTGCACTACAACCCCGGCACAAAGGATACATTGCGAATTCTCAATTACCAAAACAACCAAAGAGAGGGCGAAGCTTTTTCCTGGCACCTTTCCGGTGAACTGGCTCAAAAGGCTACCTATAAAAATGATCAGCTTAAGGGTGCGGTAACCGCATACTATGCTGATGGGCAAGTACGAAATATGACGCATTTTGAGAATAACGTCCCCCACGGCACATTTAAAGACTTTTTCCCTTCGGGAATTTTGGCAGAAACTGCCACATATGAAAATGGATCTTACAGCGGTGAACGTTTAAGGTATGATTATGAAGGCAATTTAATACAAAAATCCACCTATGCTAAAGGGGTTTTGGAGGGTGTTGAGTTCTCCTATTACCCCGACGGTGTAGTTTTATCCGAGATTTCTTATTCCCGCGGGGTAAAACATGGTCCTTCCATTACCTATTTCAACGATGGAAGCCTGGAGAAAAAAGGCCAGTATAAAAAAGGGGCTCCTGACGGCCTATTCATCACCTATTGGGAAGATGGTACTATAGAAGAAGAATCCCACTTCAAAAATGGGAAGTCTGTAGGAGAGACCAAGACCTATCATGAAAATGGAAAATTGAAAAGGAGAATTGTTTACAATAACAAAGGACAATCGAACTTTTCAGAGGTTTTTGATGATTCGGAAAACCTACTCCAACAATCCTCTTATCAGGATGGTCTGCTTCATGGGGAAATAAAAACGTACTATTCTTCCGGTCAGTTGAAGGAGAAAATACCTTATAAATATGGCGAACTTGACGGCACATATATTAGCCATTCCGAAATAGGAGAAATCCATTTAGAGAGAACCTATCAACGTGGAAGGGTAATGCGTGAAAAAATCCATAATAAAACCGAGCCTAACACGGAATAAATTCCCATTGTGCTTACTTTTGCACCTTTCAACAAGATAGCTATGAATTCAGGACTACCCGAAACTAATTTTCACTTTCCAAATCAGATTGGTTTTTACAAAGGCAAAGTAAGGGATGTTTATATTTTTGACAAGAAGCTGGCAGTAGTAGCAACAGATAGGATCTCGGCATTTGATGTAGTGCTGCCACACCCTATCCCCTACAAAGGACAGGTATTAAATCAAATTGCGTTTCATTTTTTGAATGCCACCAAAGAAGTTGTCCCAAACTGGGTCATCGATTCTCCGGATCCCAATGTCACTATTGGGTGGAAATGTGAACCTTTCAAAGTCGAAATGGTCATCCGGGGATATCTGGCAGGACATGCCTGGAGAACCTATCGAGAAGGGAAAAGAATTCTTTGTGGCGTTAAACTCCCTGAGGGATTAAAAGAAAACGATAAATTACCCGAGCCTATCATCACCCCAACTACCAAAGCCGATGAGGGGCACGATGAGGATATTTCCAGGGAAGAAATCTTAGCCAAAGGAATCGTAGGGGAAAAAGAATACGAGCAGCTTGAAAAGTATACCCGGGCATTATTTCAGGCTGGGACGGAAATGGCTCATCAAAAAGGACTTATTCTAGTAGATACCAAATATGAATTCGGTACCCATGAGGGAAAGATATTGCTAATAGATGAAATTCACACCCCCGACTCTTCCCGGTATTTTTATGCGGAAGGATATGAAGACCGTCAGCGGAACAATGAATCCCAAAAACAGCTTTCCAAGGAATTTGTCAGACAATGGCTAATTGAAAACGGCTTTCAGGGAAAGGAAGGCCAACAAATTCCAGAAATGTCGGCTGAAATCATTGCCGGGATTTCGGAGAGATACATCGAACTGTACGAACAGATTACCGGAAAACCCTTTGAGAGGCAGTCCACGCAGTCGATGGAGGAAAGGATTAGAAAATCCATTGAGGGCAATATGTAAATTTTCGTACATTTGTATGCGCTCGTTAGTTAAATTATTAAGTAGATATGAAATATACAGTAGATAAAAAAGAACAGTACGTAATCTTCACCTTACTGGAGGAAAAATTGGATACGGGAATTTCCCCACAGCTTAAGTCCGAACTGTTGACTGTGCACGCGGAAGGGTATACCAATCTAATTCTGGACATGAGCCAAGTGAAATATTCGGACTCCAGCGGGTTAAGC
>DATHWC010000045.1:0-28884 GCA_035460985.1 Lunatimonas sp. | reverse complement strand
GGATTAATTGAACTGTTCGTAGTAATACAATAATAAAAAAGCGGCCCCTAAATAAGGGCCGCTTTTTTATTATTCAATTTTAAAAAGGAAAAAATCCGATTCCACAATTTTTGCATGAAACTTGCTTGGGGATAAATCCGTTTCCATCGGAATTGCACTAGATGGACGAAGATTCACCTCTTTTGGAGCGAAATAGTTGTTTATGGGGAACATGCTACACAATTAATACAAAGTGATATATGAGATTTTACATGGATTTGCTTTTTAAGATCATTTTCGCATTTTCAATTCTTCCCTTTTTGATTGCGGAGAAGATGCAGACAAAGTTTACCATTCGCCTAGACCCGCAGGTGGTGGATACACTCTATTCGCAACCTCAAGGCGTATCGAGATTGGAGAATAAAGAGATCGATGAGGCCAGCGGATTGGCATTTTCTTGGACCAATCCGAACATCCTATATACCCACAACGACAGCGGTGGCGATCCCATCGTCTATATGCTAGATACGTTGGGAAAAGATAAAGGAAGGATTTTATTGGAGGGAGTATCTAACCGCGATTGGGAGGATATAGCGATAGGGCCTGGTCAAAAAGCCAACGAGTCATACATCTATATAGGCGAGATAGGGGACAATGATTCCAAACATAGCGATATTCGCATCTACCGATTTCCGGAACCAAGGTTTTGGAAGGAGGAGATCTCCGTAAAGCCTGAGAAAATTACCCTGAAATATCCAGATGGAGCCAGAGATGCCGAAACCCTGATGGTGGACCCGGTTTCCGGGGATTTATTTATTCTTTCAAAACGTGATTCCAGTAACACGCTCTATACTGTGGCCGCGGATAAACTTTGGGAAAAAACAGGTGTAAAAACCATGGAAAAGGTCATGAAACTACCTGTAACCATGTCAACTGCGGGGGATATTTCTAAAGATGGCCGTCAAATAATCATAAAAAATTATTGGGTTATTTACTATTGGGATAGAAAAGAAGGTGAATCGGTTCCCGAGACATTAGCCCGAGAACCGATTTTGTTGCCTTATACCCCCGAGCCCCAAGGAGAGGCGATAACATTTTTCCCGGATGGTAAGGGCTATTATACTTTAAGTGAAAAGCGGATGCGGGTAGACCCAGTCCTCTACAAATACTCGAGACTGAACAATCATCCGGATTAATGTAAGGAGGACGTTCTAACCGGTTTGATATTGATGGTTTCTACTTCAATATTTCTCTCCTTTGCGTTCGTTTTGAAGTTTTCGATCACTTCAAGTACATCATAATCAATAATGACCGACTTGGAACCGTCAATGATTACTTTAGAATCATTTGGCAGACGGTTTAAAGCGGAAATTAATGCTCCCTTATTCAGGAAACTTACCTCTTCGGACAAGATGATATGGGATAGTTTCGGGTCGACAGACTCCGTATCTTTGAAGAAATAAGAATTTTTATAATTCCTCAACAGGATAAAGATGACTCCGATAACCATACCCAATCCAATACCTTTGAGCAAATCAAATACAATTATGCCGAAAATTGTGGCTACGAATGGCAAAAACTGATCCCAACCTAGCTTGTACATTGACTTGAAAAGGGATATTTTCGCAAGTTTGTAGCCAACCAAAAGTAAAATAGCCGCCAAACTGGCCAATGGAATCAAATTTAGAAGTCCTGGTATTAACAATACACTGGCTAATAACAAAAAACCATGGAAGATGGCTGACATTTTTGTTTTTCCGCCTGAACTAATATTGGCAGAACTCCTTACTATAACCGCTGTAACAGGCATACCACCGACTAGGCCGTTGATCATATTACCGACTCCTTGGGCGAACAATTCCTTATTTGGAGGTGAAATACGCTTGTAGGGATCAATTTTATCCGCAGCCTCCAAACTCAGTAAAGACTCAAGGCTGGCTATTACCGCAATAGTAATGGCCACAACCCAAACGTCCGGATTCATAAAGCCATTTGGATTCAAAAACATCAACTGGTCTAAAAAATCCCCAAACCCATTAATAGCAGGTAAACTCACTTTATCCTCCATATCAATATAGAGATTAGGGACAAAAAATTTGAAGAATTTATTAATCCCGATACTGAATAACACCGCCAAGAGAGCTCCTGGGATTACCTTTGAGATTTTGTTCTGCTGCACAAAGGGTTTTTCCCAGACTACTAAAATTAATAAAGAAACGACTGCTACGATGACCGAGCCAAATTCAAACTCATTTAACATGAGTCGAAGTGAAAGGACGGCATCAAGATCATTTATAAATGGGGTGAATTCCAAAAGATTTGAGGTCTCATTGACCCCAAATGCGTAGGGAATCTGCTTAATGATTAATATAATACCAATTCCGGCCAACATGCCCTTAATGACTGAAGTTGGGAAATAGTATCCAATAATACCTGCCTTGGCCACTCCCAGACCTATTTGCATTATCCCGGCGATGAAAACAGCGGTAAGAAAAATATCATAAGCACCCAAATCTGAAATCGCATTTAGGACGATTACAGTAAGACCAGCTGCCGGACCTGATACGGAAGTATGCGAGCCGGATAAAAACCCAATAACAATACCTCCAACGACTCCTGCAATGATACCTGAAAATAAAGGCGCACCGGATGACAATGCAATCCCAAGACAGAGAGGAAGTGCTACTAAGAAAACTACTAAGCCAGCAGGTAAGTCCGAACCTAGGTTGGCAAATAATCCTTTTTTATTTGGCATGTTTATACAATGGGTTAATTAAATAATACTGTAACTAATTGTTGAAAATATTGATGAATGAATTCCGATGGAGATTTTTAACGAAGTTGGAAATTATTTTATAATTTTCAAATCCGGTCAAATAATTTTTTGGAAACCAAGTGAATCTTAGTTTCTATGTTTGTAGCAATCCATTTTTCACCTGAATTATTTGGAAAGTATAGTTAAACGTAAATCGCAACTACGGGTTTCGTTATTTCGGAAAAAAAAGTGTATTTATTTTCCGGTGTAAGTGAACGGACTGATTACCAGTAGTTCCTGTTTGATCTTTTCTGAAACTTCCAAACCGTGAATAAAGGTTTTGATAGATTCTGCCGTAATGGTATTGTTGGTTCGGGTAAGTGATTTTAAGGCTTCGTACGGTTTCGGATAGCCTTCTCTCCGTAAGATGGTCTGAATAGCTTCCGCAACAACAGCCCAGTTGTCTTCCAGGTCTTTGTCTATGGCTCCCCGGTTCAACTCCAATTTGCCTATTCCCTTGTTGAGTGATTGGTATGCAATCAGCATATGTGCTAGCGGGACTCCGATCACCCTAAGTACCGTACTGTCGGTCAGATCCCGTTGCAGGCGGCTGATGGGAAGTTTCCCTGCGAGGTATTCTAGCAAGGCATTGGCCACGCCGAGATTTCCTTCCGCATTTTCAAAATCGATTGGATTCACTTTATGCGGCATGGCAGACGAACCAATTTCCCCCTGCTTTATTTTTTGTTTGAAATAACTCATGGCGATATATTGCCAAATGTCTTTCGAAAAATCCAATAAAATGGTATTTAAACGCTTCATGGCATCAAACTGAGCCGCTAGATGATCATAATGCTCAATTTGTGTAGTAGGGTAGCTACGGGTCAGTCCCAGATAGTCCTGCACAAAAGTATTTGCAAATTCAGACCAATTTATCTCGGGATAGGCGATATAATGAGCGTTGAGATTACCGGTGGCTCCCCCGAATTTAGCCGCATATGGCACCTGATCAAATAAGGCAAGTTGATTTTCCAGCCGGATAACAAAAACTTGGAATTCTTTGCCCAGTCGGGTAGGAGAGGCTGGCTGTCCATGGGTCTTGGCCAGCATTGGGATGTCTTTCCATTCCTTAACCCGCTCCTTTAAATCCTCAATTACCTGCAGTAATGCAGGCAACAATACCTCTTTCCAGCCCTCACGTATCATTAGGGGTATAGCCGTATTGTTGATATCTTGGGACGTCAACCCGAAATGGATAAATTCCTGAAATTTACCCAGTCCTAAACCTTCAAACTTTTCCTTAAGAAAATACTCCACGGCTTTGACATCGTGGTTTGTTACCTTTTCTGTTTCCTTAATAGCAAGTGCGTCTTGTGCCGAAAAATCATTCACCATTTTTCTTAACTCAGCGAAAATGCCATGATCCACTTTGGTCAATTGTGGAAGTGGCAACTCACAGAGGGCAATAAAATATTCAACCTCAACCTTTACCCGATATTTAATCAGAGCAAACTCCGAAAAATATGGCCGCAGAGAGGAGGTTTTTGAGCCATATCTGCCATCAATGGAAGAAACTGCCGTCAAATGAGAAAGATCCATTCGTATCCTTTTAGGTGATTGAATGGCAAAATTAAACCTTTAAACTGAAAATAGGCGGACCTTTCGTGTTTATTTGCCAAACGGCAAAAGCATTCCGTAATAAAAAGATAATTAAAAGATAGGAAAGGAAAAAAACCCGGAACATCGAAGTCGATGTTCCGGGTGGGTTTTAATAGTTTGGATAATTCCTGAGAATCTGAATGCCAAGGTTGTTGACTGACCCAGAGGTATTGTCTCGATGCCCTCTTACAACATAGGTATATATTCTCCCTGGTTGAATAGTTGTCTCTGCGGTTGTGACCAATGTTTCGCCCGTTTCTGCGTCATTCAGTTTAATTACCGCACTTCCGCTAGTAACTGGCTTGTAGTCAGTAATCTCTAGAAAGGAACTGCCTTCGAACACGGGGGTCTCCGCATTGCCAATCACTAAATTAACCTCAGAGGTATTTGGGGAGAGGTGTACCAACCGGATGAGGGCTTTACCTGTTCCTGGATCGGTAAGCTTGTCTTCGACCACAATCGGCAAAAACAAATCCTCCTCGTCAGCCAAGAATACAGAGTATGCTTGACTTGCTTTGAGGGTAATCACTGTGTCAAGCAAGCTATTCGCAGTACCCGAGTTGCTGAATGAGAAATTACGGTCGCCGGTGTAGAAATTGCCATAGTCAATGTATGTCCCGAATTTGAACGGCGTGTAATGACGGGGGTAGGAGTTGTTGTCTACCCTAATGGCCAGTTCATCAGACTGTGTTGACCCATGGTAAAAGGAAACATAGGCTATAGGCGTAACTTCATTATTCATGTCCTGGTCATTTAGACAGGAGCTCAGCATTCCCAGTGCAATCAGCAGTGGCAATGCACCTTTTAAACGGGAAACTATTTGTTTCTTTTTCTTTACTTTTGCAATCATTATTGGTTCTGATTAGTTTTCAGCACCGATACGTATAAAGTTGTCGAAATGCTACAATTTTAGACAGAAAAATCTAATTTAGTTTGAGAACCTTTAATTGGCTGAATTGGTTAAGATCGGGGAAAGAATAAAAATGCGCCACGCATAGGCCCATTTTTACCCTTTTCCAGTTAATTTTGCAATGCCAATTCGAGAAAGAAAAAAAAATATCACCAGATGTTGTTTAATTTATTCAAAAAAAATCCGGAGGAAACGGAAGCATCTTCCCAATATATAACTTTACAAGTAAGAGAAGTCGTACGGGAAACTTCGGATGCCGTTACACTTTATTTTGATCAACCCGAGCCCCACCTTGAGTATTTACCGGGTCAGTTTCTTACGATTATTTTAATCATAAATGGAAAAGAGGAAAGAAGATCATATAGTTTGTGTACCTCCCCATTCGTTGATCCCTTTCCGGGAATTACAGTAAAAAGGCTAAAAGGGGGAGTAGTTTCAAATTACATGAATGATCTCGTGTTTCCTGGGAAAAAGATAACTGTGATGCGTCCCATGGGGAACTTTACCTGCGACTATCATTCAAAAAACAAAAGACATTACGGCATGATCGTGGCTGGAAGTGGTATTACGCCTATTTTGGGCATTACTAAATCCATTTTGGTAAATGAACCGGACGCCAAAGTAAGCTTGCTGTATGGAAGTAGAAATGAAGAACAAATCATATTTAAATCTCTTCTGGAAAAATTGAATGAACAATATCCAGGTAGGGTTCAGGTTCACCATCAACTCAGCCAACCAAATGGCGTATGGGAGGGGGCTAAAGGAAGAATAGTGGCGTCTGACATTCAGAATTTTGGAAGAGACCTATTGGCTGATTCCGACTATGAAGGCAGGTTTTTCCTATGTGGTCCTCATGAAATGATGGAAGCTGGAAAAAGTTCGCTGGCTGAAATGGGAGTTCCAAGAGAAGTAATATTCACTGAGAATTTTTTCATTGATGCAAAAGATAAAAACGGAAATGCGGAGGAGGGTGATCAACAAATCACCCAAGAAGTAACGATCACCTTAGAAGGCCAATCGTACACCTTCGATGTTACTCCGGACAAGACTATCCTGGAAGCAGGTCTGGATATGGATATCGACATGCCCTATTCCTGCCAAAGCGGTTTGTGCACTGCCTGCAGGGGTAGATTGCTTTCTGGAAAAGTAACCATGGATGAGGATGCCGGACTAAGTGAAAATGAAATCGAAGCGGGATATATCCTCTGTTGCTCTTCCAAGCCCAAGAGTGGCGAAATAAAAATCAATATTGAGTAGATGCTATCACCTAAAACGGGACTGGATGAGCTAAAAAGGAAATACAGGGTTTTGGAGCGGAATGTATTGCTGCTGATAGTGATACCATTGCCTTTTTTTTCTTACGCTTATCTCTATACCACCGGAAAATCCAGGTCCTTATCAATTCCGGATTTGCCGGAATTACTCAATTATCTTTTATTGATTCTTGTTTTCGGTGGATTGTTGATACAACAAATCCGGTTCAATCGGGAGTTAAAATCCACCCATAGGAATTCGTTGACCTTTGAAGAAAGGTTTTTGATCTATGTACGGATTACTGTTGACCGGTATTGGATTCTTCTCGTGGTAGGAATACTCTGTTCAGCTGGGTTGATTTTGTTTGAAAATCCTGGTTTTACCATAGCTTATGCTTCCTGCCTTATTGTAGTCTCTTTGGGCAAGCCCACTCCAGATCGGATTGTTAGCGGACTTCGGTTAAAAAATGAGGAAAAAGACAAGGTATATGAAATCAGCAGAAGGGAAGATCTCTGATTTCATATACACACCTGTTGGGAAAACTACATGTTTCGAATCTGCAAAGAGCCGGAGCTTATGGATCCTCTAATGGTGTGTTCGGAACCATTTTCAATCGTTAGTATTTTTGAATTTGAGACAGACCCTACCCGTAGTGATCCACTTCCGGCCTTTAAATTATAATTGAATTGATCCAGCTGGGATACAGTCTGAATATCTATACTTCCAGAAGACCCCTCCAGGGAGGTGCTGCCGCCTAATCCGCACTGAACTGCCCGAATATTTCCGGAAGAAACAGTTATTTTCCCCAATTCACCTACATTTTCCAACCGTAGATTACCTGAAGAAAGTTTGGCATTTACCAGTCCGTCGATATCTGTTATTTTCAGTGAGCCGCTATTTGCGTTGATATCGGCGTTGCCACTAACCTGGCTGATCTCTGCCGATCCGGAGGTAATGGAGCAGGTGAGATCTCCTACTATGTCCCGAGCATCTATACTTCCCGAGTTTGCCTTTAGGAAAAGCGCCCCTTTGATTTGCTTGGCGGCTATTTTACCGGAACTGACGGACAGCTTGGTCTCTCCGGCACTGACCTGACTTACACCGACCAGCCCCGAAGTGTTTCGAATAGAAATCTGTAGGTTTTCGGGACCTTCGAGGTGAATGAATCGTTTCTCCCGAATAACCGGTTCTTTGTTTTGATTCTTGTAGGATACTTTTAGCGTGTTGCCCACAGTGACCATGAAGAAGGATCGGCCAGCATCTTCATTTTTCCCAAATAAAGCACTTAGTTTGATATCCCGCTCTCCGGGGATGCCGGAATATATGACATCGACGCCGGCGATTTCCATTTCAAGTATATCAATACCAGAAAAGGTTTTTTCGATGACTTCCTGACCTAAAGATAGATGAGTCATTAGGAGAAAGAGAAAAATGGACAAAGGAAAACGGAAGTAGTGTATTTTTTTCATGTCAGTTGTGAATTTTCAGGTTAGGAAATTTTAGAACACCAGTCCGAAGGAAATAGGATTCACGGAAGGCTGCACATCCCTGTGAAACAAGGGGTTGAAGTCATAGGTGGTGAAAAAGGTAACGCTTCTAAAGCCTACTTCTCCTCTTAATCCATACCTGAAATTGCTCAAATAGGTTCCAGCAGGTTCCTTTTCCTTTTTTCTTCCGGAACCGCCAAGCTCACGGTATACAAATTTACTTCTTCCCCCTAGCCGATACCCCGCATAGGGGCCGATTCCAACCCTGAGGCCTTCTCTACCTTTGCCGTTCTTTTTCCCAAAATCATATTTCAACATAGTTAATGCCGTCATATAGGAGGCTGACACCTTACTTTTGAATCCTTCTACATCAGTCCGATTTACAAAGTCGACTCCGCTTTCACTCCGCTGTGCCTGAATTCTTGCATTTTCAAATTTGAAATTGTACCACTGCACCCCTAATCCGAAATCCCAATACAGCCCCTCATTCAACTTCTGACTTGCCATCCAGGCTAGTCCAACATTCCAACTTCCCCATCCTTTGACCGCATAAGGTGCTCCCGGACCAGGAATTCCTCCGTCTTCAAAGTAATTGTTTATTCCCAAGTCAGCATTGAAAAACGTTCGGAAGAAAGGGTCCTTTTTCTCTTTTGGACTGGATTCCATTTTGACTTTGGTTTTTGACCCCGATTCGTCAACGATGATTCGATACCTTCCGAAGCTGACTTCTGTTTCCGCCCCGTCTTCGTATATGCGAAAGATTTCTCTTTTCCCGTCTTTGTATTTGACCTCAACGACAGTTTGCACCCCGTCCTTCTCGGGAGAAGGCAAATCCAATTCCTGAATAATCTGGTTGATATTCATTTGCTTCAACCGTTCAAAATCTTCCGGATTGTCAATCACAACAACCAGTTTTCCGGATTTCCCAAATTCAACAATGATGCTGTCATTTTTGACGTGGTTTTCTTGGTGATCCTGCCTTCCAAACACCTGTTGGATTACTACCATTAGTAACATGGCAATTAAGTACCTTTTCATATAGATTTTTTTTTGTAATTTATTTTTCCTTTTTACTGGCCATTACCTGGAAAATCAAGTCGTTTTTGGCATCCTGCAAATCCCCAAAACCCTTGTCAACTTTTGTAAAGAATCCCCCGATTTTTTCCAATTTGTTTTCAATCCCGTCAACTAGCTGCCCTTTGTCCGGTGCGATGGCATAACCTCGCGATACTATTTTGACCGTGTAGGCAATCTCATTTTCCTGGTGTGGGATTTCGGCGATTATTTCATCAATGTCTAGTTGTATAGTTGCCAAATCAACGGCCAAAAGCTCAGTCCACACCTCTTCCCGTTGGTCTGCTGGAGGAAGAGATTCTTCCAATCTCGCTGTGGGATCAGTGGATACATTAGCTAACTGTTCGCTCGGCTTGTAGGCTGGCGCAGGTTTAGAAGGCGCGGGTTTTCTTTGAGCTGGCTGAATGATGGAAGGGTTCTCAGATACTTTTGGAACTGTCACCGTGTCCACCGGAGCAAGGGGGCTTGGCTGGACCGGAGTAATTTCAGTAATCAGTTCTTTCCCCGAATCAGGAGCGGTTTGGTTCCAATATTGATAGCCAATTCCTATACCCAAGAGCAATAGAAAACCCGCAGCATAATTTCCCCAGATTAACCAAAGCGGCTTTTTGTTTTCACTCAACTGCTGTTCCAATTTGGACCATGCCCTTGGAGAAGGCTGTATTTCATGGTTGCTGAGTTTTTCCCGAAACAACGTATCTAGGTGTTTATCATCCATGGTTTTTGGTTTCTTTTAATTGGTAAGATTTCTGTGAAAGGCGGTTTTTCAAAGCTGCTCGGGCCCTGCTGAGTTGGGATTTTGAAGTGCTTTCGGAGATACCAAGCATACCTTCAATCTCTCTATGGGAATATCCTTCTATTACATAAAGATTGAACACCGTACGGAAGCCAACCGGAAGTTCGGCAATTAGCTGCAATAAGTCCTGACAATTGATGTCATGATCGGCCACCCCCATAGCTGGTGAATTTTCCTGTCCATCCAGATTTATTTCCATCAACAGATTTTTGTTGTCCCGAAGGTAAAGCAGGGATTGAGTTACCATAATTTTCCGCATCCACCCTTCGAAATTTCCTTTTCCTTCATATTGAGGAAGTTTTTCAAATATTTTCATAAACCCCTCTATCATTATATCCTCAGCCACCATGCTGTTTTTCACATACCGAAGACAGATAGAAAGAAATTTTCCCGCATAGGCTTCGTAAAGTTCGCGTTGAGCTTTTCCATCCCCTCTGAGGCATCTTTTGATGATATCCGGTTCTTTGGTAAAGGTTTTGCTCAAAAACATGATGATGGTGTTTCAATAGTATAGATACAACTCCTCTCCCAAAGGTTGCACGTGCATGAAAAAAAAAGATATTTCTACAAATACGACCGTTCTGGCCAAGTAATTGAGTAATGTTGGTGTTCAATTGCCTAATATACAGCTTTATAATTGATAATAATATCAAACCTACTCCATTCTCCAGCTTTTACTTCCACCGGATTGATGTGGTTTTTACTGTCAAAAATATTGGCAAAAAATCCATCCTCCTCCACGGTGAACAGAGAATATTTCCCAATTGGCAGTTCAATACGGAAGGATCCATCCGGATCCGTCTCAAAACTGGCAATTTCTGGAGTTTGGATGGTGCCTATAAGATAATCTCCAATTGATAATTGATCGATATGTGTAAGAGAATGAACTTTCACTGTGCGCTGCACACCTTGCCTTAGGTTCTGTTCTGTAGGAGCTGTGCCTTCCGCCGACGCCTGTGGCATCAGATTCCCTTCTACCCAAAACAACTGACCGTGAATCCCTTGGGTTTTTTCTTTGGGTGATTTACAACCTAAAGCCAATCCGAAACACAGCAGAATAAAAAGATATTGGATCAATCTCATGGCCTAATTAGAATAGAATTAATACTTCAAATTCCTGAAAACAGTTCAAATGACTCCAGGTAATTGGGCTGGATGGTATTCCAGTCCAATTTTTCTTTCAAGAGTTGTGCCAGCGTTTCGGTGGCTTTTTCTTCCCCATGTACCAAAAAGGTACGTTTTGGGCGGCTAATAAATCCCTCACACCATTCGAGAAGCTCAGCTTGGTCGGCATGTGCGGAAAGCCCATCTATAAAATGGATATCGGCTTTTATTTGAACATCTATCCCGTAAATGCGGCAATTGGTATCGCCGTCAAGGATTTTTCTACCCCGCGTCCCCTCTGCCTGATATCCTACGAATATGATGCTGTCGTTTTCGTTGGGCAGTCTGTTATACAAATGATGGAGAATTCTCCCGCCGGTAGCCATTCCGCTGGCGGAAATGATGATCGCATCCCCTTTAATTGCGTTTAGCGTCATGGACGCGTCTTGGGTCCTATAGTAGTGAAGCTTGGGATGAAGAAAGGGATTTGCTCCCTCTTCATGCAAGAAAGGTCCCAAATGGTGATAATGGCTGTATTTCTTGTAAAGTTTTGTGACATCTATAGCCATGGGGCTGTCCACGTAAATGGGGATTTCAGGAATGGCTCCCAATTTTTGCAACCTATGGAGATAAAATAGAATCATCTGGGTTCTGCCAACGGCAAATGAAGGAATGACAGAGATACCACCGTTCATATAGGTGTCTTTGATGGCTTTGGCAAGTTGGCTTTGAATCGTCGAGGAGGCATTAATTCTATTCCCATAGGTGGATTCCAAAAACAGGACGTCGCAGAAAGGAATTTCTGTTGGAGGGTAAAGGATAGGATCATGAAACCTGCCCAAATCACCGGAAAAGACGATTATCTTTTCCTGATTTTCTCCCTGAATTTTGATCTTCAAAATGGCCGCCCCCAAGATATGCCCGGCATTATATGCAGTTATTTTGAGGCAATCGAAAAGAACATGCTCTTCTCCAAATTCCAACGGTTGAAGTAGGGGAAAGACACGTTCCGCATCTTGAATGGTGAAAAGGGGTGCGGGTTTTTCATGTTTGGAATATCCTTTTTTAAGCGCGTACTTGGCTTCTTCTTCCTGTAGCTTACCCGCATCGAGTAGTAGAATTTCAACCAAATCCAACGTGGGGGATGTCCCATAGATTGGCCCTGAAAAACCTTCTTTCACCAATTTAGGCAAATAGCCGGTATGGTCGATATGGGCATGAGTCAGTAAAACCATATCGATTTCAGCGGGATCTATTGGGAAGGATTCCCAGTTACGCAGCCGATACTCCTTTAGCCCCTGAAACAAGCCACAGTCTACAAGTATTTTCAGATCATCTACTTCCAATAAAAATCTAGAGCCAGTTACCGTGCCCGCAGCTCCCAAAAACTTCACCTTTACATTCATGTTTTGATATTTTTCAATCAAATATACTGAATTACCTGTACAGTTAGGCCCTTATTTTACCATGAAGTAGCTGTCTTTAAATTTAAGCAAGGTCAAACTGTCGCGTTCTGTGTGCGCCTGGTGGCTGGTGCATGTAAGGCAAAGCAATCCCTCTTCATGAAAAACCCAATGGTTTCGTCCGTTGACATCCCTGTTTTTGTACCCTCCCGCACTGATCGTACTTCGAAGGATGGGAAGAAGTGACCTTTCCATTACGAAGGGGGTTTCATAGGGCAGGAGTAAGGTCTGACGCAGGTATTGTCCCCTGTACTTAGCGAGGTTTGGAAAGTCCAAGTGCCTTTGAAATGATAGGATGCTGTCTGTTAGAGAATAGTCGTAACCGACCTCAGAGGCATTTTTTAACGCTTCTTCTCTATTTCTACCGTTGGACGTGAAGGTCTGTTCTAACAGCCCCACTTCCCCATCATATCCTTTGAGGATTAGAGTGACTCCACCAAATTCCGTACTTTTGTCGGAACCGGTAGTGGCTAAGACAAGGGTTTGGGGGGGCAGGGGTATGGTTTTATCAAGCTCTAAGCTTGCTTGTTCCCTGAACTGATTGACCACTTTGGGGATTTGGAAGGCACATATCAAAATACTCAATATCCAGATTCCGAAAGCAATGAACCCCAGGGGCGCATCGATTATGCTCCTTTTGATAAGTACGCTTATGCCCAAAAGGGTGATAACAATACCAGGAATCAACACCAACACCGACGCCGCAATGGCCAACCATACGGGGACGAGTTCTGATATCGCTTCAATTGGGAAGCCTTCGAAGAAATACCCCCAATCATTGTTGGTGAGCAGTTCGGTGTAAATTCCTAAAAAGAGAAGGGGAAGGATAATCACGGTGGTGCCCAAGAAGAAAATGATTAACCCAAAAACCACCCGTACAAATTCCAGCAAAAACCTCCCAAAGGGGCCGAGAGCTTTCCCAATTCCGTTGATTATTTCACCCATTATCCGGAACGGAGCCATCAATAATTTTCTACCCGCAGACTCCTTGGCGGGATTTTCGGGGTTTAGGTTTTCCTGAATAGTCTGCTCGATGTTGGTAAGGGTGATCGCACCACCTTTCATTTCAATCCTTTCGGTGATGGATTTGGCCATGGGTGTAATGATCCAGAGAATAAGGTAAAGCACAAATCCGGATCCTCCCGCAAATATCAATCCCACAAACGCCAGTCTTACCCACAGCACATCTATATTGAAATAAGCAGCAAGTCCGCTGGCAATGCCTCCCAGTACTCTGTCATCGGGGTTTCTATAGAGTTTCTTAATGTTTTTGTCCTCCGGTTTTTCGTATGAAGGAGGAAGTATGACCCAAAGCAACACGTAGGCGATTAACGTCCAAAGGCCAAAGGATATCCGGAGGTTTAGGTTATCTGAGAAAAAGGTCAATGGCAACTTGGTAATGCTAATTTGCCCACTAAAAAGAAGTAATATCGTGATTAGTCTGGTCCAAAGTGGGTCTATGGAAAAATAATTCGCAAACCCTGCGCATACCCCTCCCAATATCTTACTGTTTGGCAGCCGGGTAAGCTTCCGGTAGGCCCTACCGGATTGTTGGTCGGTTGGGGTGATGTATTTGTAGAAATCATTCTCCTCCTTCTGGGATTCCACATCGGGTTTAAGATCATTTTCCACTGCTTCAAAGTCCGCAATGGTCCCCATCTTTTCAATCAGGTTACTGACATTTTCAGCCGTGATGACCTGTTTGTTGTTTTTTAAGTTGCTGAGAAATATCTCAGCGATTCGGTTTTCGATGTCGGTGATGATCTCGTGGTTGTCTTCATAATGAGAGAAATGCTCGTTGATGGCATCCAGGTATTTTTTGAGTGTCGTATACCCATCTTCTTCGATATGGAATAGAATGCCGCTGATATTGATACTGATTGTCTTTTTCATGGAAATATGTCTTTAATAATTGGGCATCTTAACTTAAGGGTGATACTCCTGCAGGTGGTCCTGACGTGGAGGTTTTTGACAGGATGGAATTTACCGAATGGTCCAGCGTATGCCATGTGCTGGACAGTTCCTGAAGGAATTCTATTCCAAGGTCCGTGATGGCATAATATTTCCTAGGCGGCCCGGAGTCGGATTCTACCCAGCGGTAGCGAACCAGCCCGGCTTGCTTCAGCCGATTGAGCAATGGGTAGAGTGTGCCTTCCACAATAATCAGATTGGCTTCTTTAAGCTCCTCCATCATATCGCTGGCATAGACCTCCTCTCTGGATATTATATGCAAAATACAGCATTCGAGTATTCCTTTTCGCATCTGTATCTTTGTGTTTGAAGCTTTCATAGGTCTGTTGATTTCATATGTGGGTGTTAATATTGTAATGGGGTGTATTGAGCATTTGCGTAGTTACATTTCATTCATAGAGAAAAATTGTACCAAGTTTAGCGAGGGTACTTGGCAATGCATAGATAAAGGTAATACCAAATACCTTTTTTACGCAGTTCTATCGGAAATTAACCTCTAAAACCATTTAAATGCCGTTTTTACCTGAATGGATCCGGGTGCGGATTTTTGAAAAAGTTTCCTGACAGTGGCAGAAAGACGATTTATAAATAACATAATGGTTTATCAGTGGACAATTTTATGTCCGCTTCCGTACATCTTGGAAATAAATTTCAAGAAATTCTATTTACATCATATTTACCTATCCATTTTCTATTTACTTTGCAACTGGGTTGTGTATTAATCTTATGATTATCAGGGGATATTTTTATTTACTATTCTTCTTAGCCTTTGTTTTTCAGGCCAGTTCTCAAGGGATAGCACCAAAATATTCCAATGAATTCATGAACATAGGGATAGGGGCAAGGGCGTTGGGAATGGGTGGAGCACAGGTGAGTGCGGTAAGGGATGTGACAGCGGCTTACTGGAATCCTGCTGGACTTATCGGTGTGGCACATGAATATGAATTCGCCCTAATGCATGCTGAATATTTTGCGGGAATTGCCAAGTTTGACTATGGTGCCTTTACGACGAACATCCAGGAGGACAATCAAATTGCCATCACCCTTATCCGTTTTGGTGTCGACGACATCCCGGATACCCGGTTTTTATATGATGCAAACGGAGCCTTGAATTACAACAATATCCAATTTTTCAATGCCGCCGATTATGCCCTGATGCTATCGTATGCCAGAGATATTAGCGATGGGTTTAAAATGGGGGTCAATGCAAAGGTTATTCATCGCAACGTGGGTAAGTTCGCAAATGCCTGGGGATTTGGATTGGATGTTGGAGCCATTTACCTCTATGAAAGTTGGCAATTCGGATTGATGCTGCGTGATGTGACTACCACCTTTAATGCATGGACACACAATGCCGACTTGGTTCGGGAAATTTACGCCCAAACCAACAATGAAATACCTACCAACAGCATTGAATTAACCATGCCAAGGGCCGTCTTCAGTGTAGGGAAGCATTTTGAGTTTTCAGAATTACTGCGGCTGCAGTGGGTGTTTGATTTAGACTTCTCCTTCGACGGAAGAAGAAACACCGTTTTTGCCACAGATTTGGTAAGTGTGGATCCTAGGACGGGAATAGAGCTTACCTACAACAATACAGCTTCGCTGCGTCTGGGCGGCGGGAATGTACAGCGATTAAGAGATTTTGATGAGAGCTACTATACCTCATTTCAGCCAAGCTTTGGACTCGGATTTTTATTAAGCGGTAACGTGCAAATCGATTATGCACTTACTGATATTGGAAGCGTTTCGGAGACACCGTATTCCCACGTATTTAGCGTAAAGGTGAGTCTAAATCCGCTAAAAGAGAATTTTAGACTAAATCGAGGATGGAGTCAACAGTGACAGGTATGAAGGAGAAGATGCTTTTTATTTTACTTTGTTTTACGTTTGTTGGTGCCTTCGGGCAAAATAACCGATGGATAGATTTTTCAAGGGATTACTACAAGATACCTACGGCGTCTAACAGTGTTTATCGGCTTAGTTTTACGACCCTGTCCGCATCCGGTATCAATATGACCAGCCTCGACCCTAGGGATATACGTGTTTATCATAGAGGCCAAGAGGTTGCTGTTCATGTTGATGGACAGGAAGATGGTGTGTTCGATGCTCAGGATTTTATTGAATTTGTCGGGACGAAAAACGATGCCACCTTGGATAGAGGGCTTTACCAAAATCCCAATGAAATTCCCAACCCGTATTACAATACTCATAATGATACCACTGCGTTTTTTTTAACGGTTACACCCGGCGTTCGGGGTAAAAGAATGCAGGTGCGTGGATTACCAGCTCCTGAGGTTCCCGCGGTGTCTTCTTATCAGAAGCGTTTAATTCAGGATTTTGCCGAACAATATTCCTTGGGAAGAACGTATTTTCCAGGTGTAAGGCTGTCTACCTACGATCAGGGCCAAGGATGGACGGGGACAAATATCGCCAGGGGAAACAACCGAGTATTCAATTATAACAATCTTGGAGCCATTCAGAACGCCCCGGGACCCAGACTGGAACTCAGTGTCGTCGGTCGTTCGGAAACCAATCACCGAACTTCTGTACAGATAGGGCCTTCTTTGGCAGGTTTGAGAGAATTGGGCCCATATGAATATGGAGGGTTCGAAAATCAGGTAATCAGGGAAAATCTTACTCCTTCGGATTTTAGCCCGAGCGGGAACCTAGTAGTGAGGGTAGCTTCACTTGGCCTGGAGAATGCAGTTGACAATATTTCCGTAAACTATATACGGGTGGATTACACTACACCCGTAATTTCTGGAGATATGGACCAGCAAACCCTTCATTTCCCTCCTGGGTTGAGCAAAATCCAAATTCCCGGTGTGACGGGGTCCTATGTGGCGTTTGATAAGAGTGATATTTACGGTGTTGTTCGAAATGCAGTAAGCATAAGCAATGGTGTACTTGAAACCGGTGCTGGAAGAGCGGGTTTTACATCCGAATTAATGATACAGTCTACAGTATCCACCATAGAACCAAATGTGTTGCAGCGGGTTAGATTTAGAAACATTCTAGACCAACCTGCCAATTTTATAATCATTTCCAACGCGTTACTTGAACGGCCCGCTGCTACCTACGGAAATCCTGTTCAAGCTTATGCTGCCCACCGCGCATCCCCCGCGGGGGGTGGATACGATACATTAACTGTAAATATCGACCAATTGTATAACCAATTTTCCTTTGGGGAAAAATCCCCATTAGCGGTGCGGGATTTTCTACAAGCTTACTATCCGAAATATCAGCCTGAGAACCTCTTGTTGATAGGCAGGGCTTTTGGTATATACAATACACAGCGGTCGGGGAATGTGAATTATTATTATAGAAACAATCCGTCAATTTTCTCCTTTCAGGAATTGGTTCCCACATTTGGATACCCCTATTCGGACAACCAATTTACGGTGGGACTTGATCCAGAAGAACCCATGCGTCAGGATATTGCGGTAGGTAGACTTCCCGCCCGAACCCCGGATGATGTGGCCAGCTACTTAGACAAAATCAAGGAAAAGGAAGCACTGGGAGTACAGGAAGATTGGCAAAAGAATGTATTGCACTTGAGTGGGGGAAGGTCTGCTTTTGAATTGGAACGTTTTTTCAATTTTCTCAATGGTTTTAAAGCCGTTGCGGAGGACATTTACCTGGGCGGAAATGTTTCTACGATCCGGAAACGTACCAATGCAACCGTTGAACTGATAAATGTGTCCGATCAGGTCAACGAAGGAGTCAGTCTCGTGACTTTTTTTGGTCACGCAGCTCCTTCAGTAACGGATGTGGACATAGGCTTTGCCAGTGTCAATGAACTCAACTATAGGAATAAGGGGAAATATCCCGTATTACTTCTGAATGGATGTGATGCGGGTAACGCATTTGGTGCTGCGTATACATTCGGAGAAGACTGGATCAATACCCCCGACCGAGGTGCCTCTAATTTTCTGGCCCATGCTGATATCGGTATTGATGTGTACTTGCGAAGGTACAGTGAATCTTTCTATACCAAAGCATTTGCGGATTCTTCGCTGATCCATCAGACTGTGGGTAAAATAAAAATCGAATCTGATAAACTGATGTATAGTCGCTATGGTTTCTCCGAGGTCAACCGCAGTCATGCCGACCAGATGATCATGTTGGGTGATCCAGGGGTTAGAATATTTCCGGCGAATAAAGCGGACTATGCGATATCAGGGGAAGAGGTAACATTGTCGGGACTAGATGACGCACCCCTGAGTTCTTTGCTGGATTCTATGCGACTTTCAATGGTGGTTCGAAATATTGGTAGGGTGGATTTGGACTCCATGGAGATAAATGTGACCCGCCAATTTCCGGATGGCACGAGCATTTCCTATGAACTGGAGCGGTTAGCGCCTATATTTAGGAAAGATACTTTAGTTTTAAATATACCCAACGTTGGCGTCAATGCCTTTGGGGACAACATCTTCACCATAGAGGTGAACAAGCGGCGACATATCGATGAGCTCACCTATGCCAACAATGTGGCGATGGTGACACGCTATGTGCCACTGAGTGGTACGTTGAATTTAAAACCTATAGAATTTTCCATCGTGAATACCCGTCAGGTGGAACTTGTGTCCCAAATACCCGGGAAATCCATAGAAGATCGAAATCTGGTGATCCAGTTGGATACGGCCGCTGATTTTTCCAGCGCTGCAAGAAGAGAGGTCAGATTGACTTCGGCCAATTTGGCCCGGTGGGATGTTGATCTTTTCCAGCAGCTTGCTCTTAGAGATTCCATTACATTTTACTGGAGAAGCCGCTTTTTGGAACCCCGGGAAGGTGAAAATGGGGAATGGAGTTCCTCCAGCTTTTCCTTTATCAGAAATGGTCCCGAGGGGTGGACCCAACGTCGATTGCCACAGTTTGTCGCAAACCGCCTTGAAAACATTCAACCTGACTTGGAAAGAAGGGAATGGAAATTTCAGGAATCCAGAATGAACATCGATATCTTCACATTCGGTCCCGAAGCTGAAGGACTTGGGCCTGAAAACAACCAGGTTCTGATAAACGGGGTAGCCTATATATTGGACGCAGCTGGCAGATTCTGTCATCCGGGATCTTTGGGATTGCTGGCCTTTGAGGACAAAACCCTTTTTCCCTATCTGCCTGTTCCGCTCACCAATATTGATGTGCTAGATGGAAAGAGTTGTGGGAGATCGCCTCAAATCATTCAGAATATCCGAAACCAGTGGATCACCCAGCCCGGTCAGACCATGCTTATTGATTTTATCAATAATATGAATGAGGGGGATTATGTGTTCATTTTTTCGGTGGGGAATGTGACTTTCTCGGATTGGCCGGAGGAAGTGATTATGAAAATGAAGGAAATAGGAGCCAATGAAGCAACTATCCGAAATTTGAAGACTGGAGATCCCTATATTTTATTTGGACGAAAGGGATTGCGGGCAGGGGATGCCGTGGAGCTTGTCCCAGATCCCAAGCTGGAAGATTCCCCGGAAGCTCAAATCCTGACCTATGAAACCACATTAAACGGGTATTTCCCCAATGGAAGCATTGTATCTCCATTGGTTGGTCCCGCTTCGGACTGGATTACTTTTTTTAACACGGTAAAAGAAAAGGACTTTTTCAATCCGGAACTTTCCTCCTTTGATCTTATAGGGGTCACCCCTGACGGGGGGGAAGTTACCCTGATTCCCCGTATTCAGGGGGATCAGGTTGACCTGACATCGGTAAATCCGGAGGACTATCCCTTCCTGCGGCTGAAATACGCGCTGGAGGACGGAGAAGCGGAGGCACCCGAACAGTTGGATCGGTGGCAGGTCAATTATTCCGGCGTTCCCGAAGGAGTATTGGTGCTCAAAAGCAGACAGGATCAGATCCGGTTGTTTGAAGGCCAGGAGTCTGAGCTGGAATTTGAATTTTACAACATAGCTGCCTACGACTTTCCCGATTCCATTACTGTTGAATGGAGTTTTAACAACCTTAATCAGCGCAGGATAGAGCGGTTTTCCAAAAAAATACCCGCAGTCAAGGCGGGGGAGAAGCATTCCTTCAGTATTCCATTTGCCTCTAGAGGCAAGGGAGGAAGAAATTCGGTAAATGTTTTTGCCAATCCACGGATTTTTATGGAACAACGTTTCCGCAATAATATCATGGATTTGCCGGAGTATTTTATCGTGGAAGGAGACGACCTCAATCCGGTACTGGATGTTCATTTCGACGGCATGTATATCATGGATGGTGATATCGTTTCTCCGAATGTGTTGATTTCTACACTGATCAAAGATGAAAACCGGTATTCGTTGAAAAAGGACACACTCGGCATGGAATTAATGATTAAGAGACCTTGTGAGGGATGTGATTTCGAACGGATTAGTTTTAGCAATCCTCAAGTTAAGTGGTTTGAAGCGACGGAAAACAGTGATTTTAAGATAGAATTACAGCCTGGGCCACTTGAGGATGGGATTTATACACTGAGGGTAAATGCCAGTGACGCCTCCGGTAACCCGGCGGGGGATAAACCCTATGAAGTAAACTTTGAGGTGGTCAATGAAAGTCAAATAACCAATTTTTATCCATACCCGAATCCCTTTAGCACCAGTGTCAGGTTTGTATTTACAGTGACTGGGGCCGAGGTGCCGGATGAAATCAAAATTCAAATCATGACAGTTACGGGGAAAGTGGTGCGGGAAATATTTCAGGACGAACTTGGTCCAATCCGAATCGGAAATAACCTCACAGAATACGCGTGGGATGGAAAGGACGAATACGGCGATCAACTCGCCAATGGAGTCTACATATACAGGGTTTTGGTGCGAAAAAACGGTCAGTTTATGGAACACAGGTCCTCTGCCGGAGACAAGGCGTTTAAAAAGGGATACGGAAAAATGTACCTGCTGAGGTAATTCTCAGAACACCAACTTTTGGTTTTGTTCCATAGATTCCCCGGGATGCATACCCTTGCATCTTTTCCAAAATGTTCACCTATTTCAGACTTACCCACTTGGCGGTAACGAGTAGTTGACCGATGTGCCGTTGCGCATGTTCGGCAGCATGAAACAACAGCCCCATTTTGGTTGTTTCAATTTTTGCCCTGCCCAAATATCTAATTTCCGTGAGGGAGGACTCATCCGTATGTTCAAGAATCCGTAGGACTTCTTCAATTTTGCTTTGAAGATTATGAAGCAGCTGTTTTTTTCCTAGGTGTTTATTTTCCGGATTACCTTCATTTTTAAGAAATTCCAGTTGCACATCATTTAAGGTATTCCCTGCCGCATAGGTGAATAAACGGTCTAGAACCCCCACTATATGTTGTAAATGAAACCCAACTGAGGCAACCCCACCGGGTCTTTTCCAAAGTGTGTCATTATCTAAGTTGAGTGTGTATTTTTCCGCATCTTCTCCTGTCTGAACCAAAGCATGGGCGACAGGCTGCAAAAGTGCGGGGATATTTTTTAAAGGACCCCGTTGCCAGGCTTCCCGGGAATTGGTGTTAGATGAATTACTCATAACGGAGAAAATAATTGATTATACGAATATACTAAAGAGTATCTATATCCTAAAAAACAGCACCTTTGCCCGTCTTGTTCAGAAGATATGACTTTGTCTTTCATTCACCATTCCGCCGATTGAATTTTTTGGAAATATTGAAAATCTTATTTCATATCATTTTCCTTTGAACTATATTTATCCACTAAACCAAGACCCAAGATCATCTATTCTGGTTATTTGGTTAGCAATTTGACATCTTTTAGCACAATAGAATCCCAACTATACCAATGACTGACCGAAGAAAAGTATTAAAAACCCTAAGTATGGGCCCCGCCCTTTTGATGGTACCTGCAGTAACTTACGCCTCCAAGAAAAAAGCCAGTACATTTAAATACTGCCTCAATACGAGCACGATCCGGGGCCAAAACCCAGGAATTTTGAAATATATTGAAATCGCTTCCAAAGCCGGCTATGACGGTATTGAGCTATGGATCGAGGATATTAAAACCTATATTCAAGAAAACTCTGCTGCACAACTCAAAAAGCACTTAAGCGACCACAAAATAAAAGCAGAAAACGCCATTGGTTTTGCGCCATGGATGGCAGCTGATGAAGCGAAAAGCAAGGCCGGTTTCATTCAGATGGAGGAAGAAATGAAGATGCTTGCTGAAATAGGCTGCTACCGGGTGGCGGCACCTGCTATTGGCAACGACGCTCCGTTTGATCTGATGGCGGCTGGTGAAAAATATAAGCGATTGATAGAATTGGGCCGCCGTACTGGGGTCCGTCCCCAATTGGAGTTTTGGGGTGCATTTAAGCCCTTTCATCATCTAGGTCAAACTTTGATGGTCGCCGCGGTAGCCAATGATCCTGATGCCAGGATATTGGCGGATGTGTACCACCTTTATAGGGGAGGCTCCGGGTATGGGGGATTAAAATTACTCAGTGGCAACGCCATTGAGATTTTTCATATGAATGATTACGTGGACACCATTGCCCGGGAGCAACAGGAAGATAAAGACAGGGTATATCCGGGAGACGGAGCCGCTCCCATGAAAGAAATACTTACAGATCTTAAAAATATGGGCGGGGAGAAGGTACTCTCTCTGGAATTGTTTAACCGCACCTATTGGGAACAGGATCCCCTGGAAGTAGCCAAGACCGGTTTGGCTAAGATGCAAGCTGCGGTAAAGGCTATAGGGTAGTGTTGTTCGGTTAGAGGGGATTTAGTTAATGGAGATATTTGATGTCTAAATGTAAAACATAGCCCATACCATCACAGTAACAAAAGCCAAGATTGGTCCAAAAATAATAAAGAAGATGCCTCCTTCTCTAAAGTCCCGCTGCTCGACTAGGCCTGTACTGTAAGAGATGGCATTGGATGGGGTGGAGACTGGCAAGAGAAGTGCGCAGGAACAACTGATAGCAACCATTACCGGAGCGGCAACACCATAAATCCCCGGTAGGGAAATCCCGAGGGGTACCAGAATAGATGCTGCTGCGGTATTGCTCATTACATTGGAAAGTAAAACCGCTATGAGGCAGAAGATCATAGTCACCCCGATTATATGAATGGGGAGATCGTTGACTTTTTCCATGACAATACTGGCCAAACCCACATCCACAAGGGCAATGCCCAGGGCTAGGCCGCCAGCTACCAGCATTAAAGTGTCCCAGGGAAGAGTTCTTACCTGGTCGGCATGGATTACCTGGGTCATGGTCAACAAGACGATAGGGATGGCCGATGTTGCTGCTACGGGCACTTTATGGATCGGTTCGGTAAGCCACATTCCTACTGTAAGGAATAAGGTAAAGATTACTGCCTTTTTTTTCATTGGATCTACCATCCCTACGCGCTTAGGGAGTCTGCTTAGGTCCAGCTCAACATTGGAGAAATCATTTCGTTTACAGAGAAATTTCCAAAACAACCACACCAAAAACAGGCCTGTAGGGAATCCTACCACCATCCATTCAACAAAGGTCAATGAAATTCCTTTTTCCTGCAGGGCACCCACTGCTATTGCATTGGGTGTGCTACCAATGATGGTTCCGATTCCTCCTACTGACGCGGCCGCCGGAATAGCAACAAGCAATGCCTTTGAATAGGGGGAATCTTTTCCTAAAAGATGGATAAGTGGAATAATGGAAGACACAATCATGGCTGTGGTAGCAGTGTTGGACATAACCATACTTGCCAAAGCTGTCATGATCATCAATCCCAACAGCAGTTGATTCGGTTTGTTTCCAAACCGCTTAACTGTAAAACTGAAAAGCTGCCTGTCCAACTCTACCGCACTCATTCCCTCCGCAAGAAAAAAACCTCCCAACAACAGCCAAATCACATTGCTGGTCCAGGTACTCAAGTAAAGTTCTGGTGGGGCGGACTTGGGAAAAATAAAATCCGTACTAAAACCAACCAATAAGGTGGCAATAATGAAAATACCCACCGCAAAGGGTGGTATAGCCTCAGTGATCCACAGACCAATGGATAGGATACTGATCAGGAATACATAGTTCACCTCTGCTCCATAGCCCAGTTTTCTAAAGAAGTAGGTAATGATGATGGCTATAAGCAGGTTGCCAAAGAAGGTAGATGTGTTAAAAATCCAGTTGAGTCGAAGTTTTCTATACCACTTAAATGCGGCATACCTGGAATCACTGTCTGGCATAATGGAGTAGGTTAATTATTTAACGGGATTTAAGCTGAGCTATAATTGGGTTTTGTCTAAAGCTTGAAATTTTAATTAAATACATAAAATCAACAGTATTTCCCTGCAATCGGATCATCTTTATGAAGAAAAACCTTTCCGGGTTTCCCCCGTCTTTTTGAACGACAAGCTGAGTATTAATAAAATCCGGAAGGTTTGCACATTTAATGTTAGCAATAGGTATTGGAAATGGAATTACTGTTTTAGTCGGACTCCAGGAATATTTTTAAGTTCAGCTTCTTGCTCTCTTGTGATTTCCCAATAGGTGTCAAAATAACCTTCTGACAAAATGGTATCAGGATTATCCCGATAGATCATAAAATCCTTGAATCGGGGGAGGTTCTGCTGGGCGGGTCCAGTAAAGCTGTAGCCAGGCGGCCGATTTCCCCCCCACCAAGGTTTGCCAGAATTGATGACGACCAATTTTCCCTCTTTGGGATAAATGTACATCATTCCGAGGGATTCATCGTCGTGTGAAAGGTGCATGGGCATATCGTTTTCCAGGGTTTTGATAACTGAATTTGTTTCAGTAGTGCCAAATAAAATCAAATGGGAGGATTCAAGATCACTGGGTCGGATCTCTTTGTCAGCCAAGACCCGAGGAAAGAAATGGATTCGTCCCAAAAACTCGCCGCGGTACATAGACCAATTTGCGGCTTCGAGTGCCAAAGATCTCCTCTGTTCCAATACTTCCTGAGTAGGAGCATCCGCTGTACCAAACACATAGATATGCCTGTCGGAAAATGCTTCATAAATGGGCCCAGATTTCCCTTTTTGCTTAACCAATCCTCCTTGTTCAATCAGATTTCCGGGTTTCCAAGTAGCCCCATCCTTGTAAAAAGAAATGACATCTTGAGCAGCTACCCGTAATCTCCTCCCGTCAATGTCTATCTGGAGCAGTTCACTTGCATCCACATCAGGATGATTAGCCAGTGATAGCTGAAAACTTCGTATGTTTTGACTGGTAATTTTTATCTCGTCGCCAGAGACAATCTGTGCATCAATAGAAGCCAACTCGCCGGGCTCTATCTGAAGTATTTCTACCCAATAGGCTTTATTGTATGTTAATTGTCGGGTTGTAAAGGAAACCGTGGAGGGAAAAGGGTCCCGTTCAAACTGGCTTAGCCATTCAAATATCCTTCCATTGGCATACGCATTGACCCAGCTGTCGTGCTGCACGCCCTCATATTCCTCGGATTGGACGAAGATTCCTTTTTCCTGCATGTGCTCCACCATTGCACGTGTTCCCGCAATAGGCACCACCGGGTCTGCGTCTCCATGGAAAAAGTGAACGGGTAGATTTAAGGCATTGCCCACCAGGTCGGTAGTGCCCAGTGGGGGAGCCGGACAAACGGGAGCAATGGCAGCCCAAATATCCGGTCTGCTGAGACCCAGCCATAGCGTTCCGCCGCCTCCCATGGATAGGCCTGTCAGGTATATCCTGTTTTCATCCACCTTAAACCTTTTTTTGATGTCCTCCAAGACCGCATAGACATCCTGTTCGGGAATTCCCTGATACCCCGCAGTGCCCCGGGCAAAGGGAGCAGCCACAATATAGGGGACATGATCCCAGGAGGGAAAGTAGCGGCTTGCTTCTACGTCTGTTTCGCCTTCGGCGTTACTTTTCCCAAATACACGCCTCAACGCCAGCCGATGATTGGAGCCAGCTCCGTGGAGCATAATGACTACGGGGTATGCTTTGGAATCATCAAAGTATTTCGGAATGTAAATGGCATAAGGCTGATCAGTATCATCTGCTGCTGAATGAAAACTCAACACCTGCGGCCCTGAAGCTAATTGTTGGGAAACGCCCGTAACCATGCTTCCAGTGTAAAGCAAAAAAGAAACAAGTAATGCCAGGTACTTATTCATGCATTAGGTAGTGTAGTTAGAAAAGGATTTAATAAAATTAGGCAAAATATTTCGGGATTTAAAGCTGACCTATCTAATTCATCCAAAAAACAAGACTAAAAAGGGGTTTAAATTTTCATGAGACTTAACCCGATTTCATGCCGCTATCGCTAAATTTGCTGGATGCAGGAAAAATTCTCCATTTACGAATCCTTGGGTGAGGAAAAAATTAAATCCATAGTTAGCCAGTTTTATAAGAGAGTCGCCCAACAACCCGAACTTCGTAAATTGTATCCCAAGGACCTAGCTCCCGCAGAAGAAAGGCTATATTGGTTTTTGTTGCATGTGTTTGGCGGTCCGTCGACCTATCTCGAAAAGAGGGGACATCCCATGCTTCGTCGGCGTCATTTTCAGTGGCAAATAGACGGGAAACTTCGGGATCAATGGCTAGATTGCATGAACCGCGCCATTGATCAAATAGCTATGGAATCCAATGTGCGAGATGCTCTCAGAGCCTATTTTTTGAATGCCGCCAATCATATGGTAAATAGGTGATAATTTTACTCAAGATGAGTTCAGTTTCGTTGGCGAAAAATCTAAATTAGGACCTTGCGGATTGATTTTTTTTTTCTTACTTTTATTTTACTGTTTCGAAATAATCCTATCTTTTGCAAAAAATCGAACTAATAAGGATGTTTTACCATATTAAATATCCTTTTCGAATTGTTGAGTTTGTTTTTTACTAATTATATAATTTATTTATTTATTTATGAAAAATTCTACGTTCTTGATTTTCGTTTTTTCCATCTTTATAATGACTTCCTGTGAGATGTTTGAAGGCCCTCAGGGCGAACAGGGGCTCCAAGGTGAGCAGGGGCCGCAAGGCGAACAGGGACCACAAGGTGAGCAAGGTCCCCAAGGGGATACCGGGGCGATTGGGCCGCAAGGACCCCAGGGAAATACAGGAGCTACTGGCCCTCAGGGAGAAAAGGGAGATTCTGGAGAATCCAATATTAGACTGTATACCTTTCCGGGTAATAATTATACCACGAGTGCCTCCCACTTCGTCAGTATACCAGATATTGGTCCACAGGTGGATTCCTACCTGTTTTTTGTTTACCTTATTGACACTTCCTTTGACGTCGTATATCCCATTCCTGGTAAGGGCTTAAATAACGGCTCGACATATCGGGTGTGGTGGCTTCGAATTGGTTCTAACGTCAGCGTAAGAACTCAACGCGCTGATGGACCTGGAGAAACCTATGGTGAGATGCGTGTAATTACCGTCCCCATAGCCCAAATGCCAAATGGTAGGGTGGCCCATCCTGACGTGGATTTCAACGATTATGATGCCGTGGTCAGCTACTACGGACTATAAAAGTTTAATGTAATCTTTGTCACGGTATAACCCAGTAATTTTCCTTATTCTTGCATTTGAACTATGAAGTGAAAAGCAATGAACTGGAAAAAAGAAATAAGAAGCTGGGCAATTATGCTGGGGGTTTTTGGAGTCCTGTATTTTACAGGCTTAATTACCCCCCTTATGGGCGGCGTACAGTCCCTGCTGTTATCCACTGGTCTGATGAAGCCAACCATTACCCTTGAGAATAAAGAAAAACAGTCATTTGATTTCACCGGGCAGTTTTTGGATATGGAAGGAAACCGAGTTGGCCTCACCCAGTATGAAGGCAAAACGGTGTTTATAAATCTTTGGGCAACCTGGTGTCCGCCATGTAGGGCCGAGATGCCACATATTTCTGAACTCTACAAAAAGGTAGGTAAAACAGGCGATGTGGAGTTTTTGATGATTGCCCTTGACGATGATTTCGAAAAGAGCAAAAAATATATCAGGGATAAGGGGTTTGAGTTTCCCGTAGTGCATGCCGCCTACGGACTGAACCCCTCCTTACAAAGCCAGGCCATTCCCACCACGTTGGTGGTAAGCCCGGAGGGAGAGATTGTTTTCTATCAGGAAGGTATGAGCAATTTCGATACGCCTGAGTTTCGGGAGTTTTTGATAGGGTTGTGAGTTGGTTTAGCTTTCGGTAGAGATTTCTGAATTAAATATATCGCTCACTGATAAATTGAACAAAAAAGCCTTCCGTAAATCCGAAAACCTTCCAGGTTTTATTGATCACCAGCTATTCGTTAAAATTAATTGGATGAAACCTGGAAGGTTTTTCTTAAATCATTCCAGCAAGGTACTCCGGATTTCAGGGATTCAATAAAAAAAGCCTTCGCTTCTGAAGGCTTTTTTTATGGTTTTTATAATGCTGAGGGTGGTATATATTCGGTTCGCATTCTGTTTCAGTTTAGTCGTATTTTGAAATTAACTTCATAAAATCCACAAGGCCTATTGCCTCAATATCCCCTTTCATAGGGAATTGGTCAGAGCCGGAATAGGTAAGT
>DATHWC010000044.1:0-13424 GCA_035460985.1 Lunatimonas sp. | reverse complement strand
TTGTAGGGGGTAAATTTGGAAAAGCTGAGGACGCTATTAATTTTTATCTGGATATTTTTAAAGAATCCAAGCTTGCGGGAATAGCACGCTATGCAGAAGGTGAGGGCGATATTCCAGGTAAAGTCAAACATGCCCAGTTTTATCTCAATGGATATACCTTCATGATAATGGAAAGTTCTCTTGATCATCCATTTGAAATAACTCCAGCGATTTCTTTTATGGTCTACTGCGATGAACAAAGCGAAATTGACTATTATTGGGAACGGCTTACACAAGGTGACGGGGACGAAGTTCAATGTGGTTGGTTGTATGACAAATTTGGAGTTTCTTGGCAAATTGTGCCTAAAATGTTGATGGAGGGCATGGCGGATCCGGCCAAGGCGCCTAAACTAATGGCTGCTTTTATGCCTATGAAAAAGATGGATATCGCTGTGCTGGAAGCGGCAGTTAAGAAGGTTGGGCCTCATGATAAAATAACGAATTAGGCATTTCCTCAATCTTCGAAATCGACATACTAGAATCTATAATTATGCATCGAATTTCCAAGGCAAAGAGAAAACCCGCCGCCGTCGATCAATTGCCCAATTCCATTTCTAGCCAAAAAGACCACGAAGACACAAATAAGGCACAAATAGCACAGAGTTTTTATAGAGAATTTTCGGTGTCCTCTGTGTTATCTGTGGTCCTATTCAAAGGTTGACTGTAAAGGAAACAACATTTAAACGACCGTAAATTCAAAAAGACTCTTTTTTGGTTGAAATGAAATGAACTCAATAAAAATTTGCAATAACCCAACCCATTATGATTAAGATAATAGTATTAGGAATCGCTGGCCTGATTGTTTTGCTGGTTTTAATTGGCCTTTTGATGAAGAAGGAGTATACCATCAGTGCCGAAACTGTCATCAACCGACCCCGGTCTGAGGTTTTTGAATTTGTCAGGCATCTTAAAAATCAGGAATATTACTCCAAATGGGTCATGGCCGATCCCAATGTGAAAATGGATTATCGGGGCGTGGACGGTACGGTAGGCTTTGTGGCAGCCTGGGAAAGTGAGCAAAAGAATGTCGGTGTCGGCGAACAGGAAATCACCAAAATAATGGACGGTGACGGCTATGAAGTGGAGATACGGTTTGAAAAACCATTTAAAGGAGTCAACCAGGCCATTACACAAATAGATTCTATTGGGGCGAATCAGTCCAGAGTAACCAACACCTTCCATACCCGTACCCCATTCCCTATGAACCTGATGATCCCTTTTATAAAAAAGATGTTGAAAAAGGATATGGATCAAAATATGGCGAACCTGAAACAGGTGTTGGAGGAATAACCGTGGGCCTACAGGCACGCCTTTAACCCTGCTTCCATCGGCGTAGGTTTCAACCCATATTTCGTTTCAATTTTTGAGGAATCAAAACAGTAATCTTCCGCCAACTGATATTTCAATTCCTTTATCTCTCGAAGTAAAGGAATAAAAACTGCCAACAGATTTACCATAAATCCCGGAAGGATTGCCAATTTCGGAGCCGCTCCCAGGTGTTTGGCCAATATATTTACGCATTCTTGCCCAGTAGGATAGGCATTGGAGGTCGGTAAATGCCAAACCTGATTCCACGCGTCAGCTTGTTGAGCCAAAAAGGCCGTTGCCTTGGCTGCATCAGGTATATATGTAAAGGAATGTTTCTTGTCTCCTGCATACAGCCACTGGGCTGTTTTTCCTGCTTTCATCCGGTTGATGACCGATTCATTTAGAAAACTCAGTTTTGCCCCAGGGCCATAAAAGTCTGCTGCCCGCACGATCATGGCCTGCAAGCCGCCGTTGGAAACCTCGTCCCAAATCATCTGGTCAATTTGTGCCCGAACCTTTCCCTTTTTACTCTGCGGATTCACGGGACTTTCCTCTGTCAGGTGACCTACATGACCCGGGTCGTAGCAATACATGTTGTCAAAAAAGACAAGCTTGGCACCATGTTTTTTACATGCCTTAATGGTGTTTTTCATGATGACGGGCCACTGTTCCTGCCAAAGCCTAGTTTTATAGGTAATACCTACAACCAAATAGACGATTTCTGAGCCATTTACTGCTTCTTCTACTTCCCCATCATTTAACAAGTTGGCTTTTTTTAGTTCTTCATTTCCGGCAATAGGCAGTGGATTTCTGCTGACAAGTCGAACGTTAGCTTCATACGCAGTAGCTAATTCTTTGGCCAAGGAAGTGCCAATATTACCTGTTGAGCCGAGGATGGTGTGTAGGGGAGAGGGGGACATGGCTGGAAGTGGTTAGGTTCAGATATTTATAACGGGTTTTTCGAAGATGGGTTATTGCAAAGAGTGAGTTTTACCAATCAAAAGATCATATTCGTTAAGTTTATAGGAAAGAAGCGTCGGATCCAAATTATTTCACGTTATTTTAGGGTAAGGCAAATGCGATATAAGGGCCACCCGGTTTATGCGCATTCTTCACACCCCCGACAGCTATGACCAGATACTGTTTTCCGTTTACCATATAGGTGGCAGGGGTAGCAAACCCTCCGGCAGGAAGTTGATACTCCCAGAGAACTTTCCCTGTTTTTTTGTCAAAGGCACGGATACGTTCATCCTTGGTACCGGCGATAAAAACCAAACCCCCAGCGGTTACTACGGGGCCTCCATAATTTTCAGTTCCTGTGATAGGTATACCTTCGGCGGTCAGTTCGGGATATTCTCCCAAAGGAACCTGCCACAGGTATTCTCCGGTATTCATATCTATGGCGTTAAGGGTACCCCAAGGAGGGGTTATAGCCGGATACCCGTCTGGATCCAGGAATTTATTCAAGCCACTTAGTGTAAAGGCAGGTTTATAAGGAAATCCGCTATTGGATTCGGCAACTTCTGCTGGTATCGGGCTATGGATATCGTCCCGCTGTTTGATATCCTTTTCGGTTCCAGTCAAGTAGGCAGTGATTGTTTGCCTTTCAGCCAACGACAAGTGTTGAAAGGCCGGCATTCTGCCCTGACCATTGCTTATAATGGTATTAATTTCAGCGGGGCTCAGCTTACTGCCGATTTGAGATAGGTCGGGAAATTCCTGCCCGGCGGCCCCCTTGTTATCCAGGCCATGGCAATGGGCACAATTGGTTATGTATAGGCTTCGACCAGCGGTTACGGACTGATCGGAGGCTGCGGGGATCTCCGCCAGTTTTACATCCCATACCATTTCATTGGAATTTTGATATAGAATACCTGTTGGATCGGAAGCATTCCCGCCCCAATTGGCACCGCCTCCAATGCCAAAATAAAGTGTCCCTTCCTTACTTAGGGGCATAAACTTGCTTCCGGATCGGGTTTCCTGCCAACGTTTTTTTACATACTCATAGGCCTCAGGAGTGCGGGTGGTAATATCTTCCTCCATCATTACCTGTCGGGAAAAAGGCGAAGGTTTGGTAGGTTGAGGCTGGGTGGGCCAAGGTGCCTCACTTGGCAATGCAAAATCAGTCAAGGCGGGTATTTCTTCTACCGGAAATAAGGGTTCTCCGGTGTCCCGATTTAACAGAAATACTAATCCATCTTTGGTGGTCTGCGCCACGGCATCTATTTTTTCACCTTCATGGGTGACAGTCATCAAATTCGGAGGGCAGGCGATATCTCTGTCCCAAAGATCATGATGGACGATTTGGTAATACCAAGCAAGCTCCCCGGTTGCCGCGTGCAAGGCCAACACACAATTGGCAAATAGGTTTTTACCGTGGCGTATAGCTCCATAGAAATCCACTGAGGGTGAACCAGTACCCATAAATACCAGGCCCCTTTCTTCATCCATCACCATGCCTGCCCAGTTATTTGCTCCACCCAGCAGCTTCCAGGTGTCTTTGGGCCAGGTATCATAGCCATATTCACCCGGTTGGGGAATGGTATGAAATACCCACTTCAATTCACCTGTACGCACATCAAAGGCCCTGATATGGCCCGGAGGGGCGGTGGCGGATTCCGAAACAGTAGAACCCATAATCACGAGATCTTTATAGATGATTCCGGGACTAGTCGCAATCACAGCAAGGTCTTTTTCGTCCCGATCCAAGTTATCCCCCACACCTTGGTGGAGGGACACAGCTCCGTTTTCTCCAAAACCGGCCACAGATTCACCCGTCAAAGCATCAACGGAATACAGCGAAGTTCCAGCGGTGTAAAGTATTCGTTTTTCTATCCCATCTTCCCAGTACATAACCCCCCGGTTGGAATGATAGCGGGGAGTTTTTCCGACAAACGGATCAAATTTCCACAATTCCTCACCCGTATCTGCTTTCAATGCAAATAATACCAACAGAGGATTGGTCGCATACAATATACCATCTATTATTATCGGTTGGCATTGTATTTCCCGGGGTCTGTACCCTTCCTCTGTTGTGTCAACGGACATATACGACCAGGCAACCTGAAGGTCTTTGACGTTTTCAGTATTGATTTGGTCCAAAGTTGAATAACGATTACCCTCGCTGTTTCCTCCATAATAGGGCCAATTTTGATCTTTTTGGGAAGGTAAAGAGGTGCATCCGAATAGACAGGCTGATGCCAATGCCAAATAACTGATAACATTTTGATGATTTAGTGCTCGAAGAATTTTCATTGACAAAAGGTTAGCGAGGGGGTCAGGGTTTTTCGGAGAAGAACTCATACGTTGTGTTCCAAGTAAAAACCTCTCCCGGGGCAACACTTACTAACATATAGGGCTCCGGACAAAGTGTGGTTGGAATGGACCATACTGGCAAATTTGTGATAGGCCGGTCATTGGTGATTCGTACCCCCGCCCCGGTTTTACTGTTTGCAACTGTGATTTTATAATCAGAAGCTTGATCCGAGTATCCCCCCAAAACTACATAGATACTTTCCCGAGGGCGGATTGGCTCCAAAAACACCAACTTGTTTTTCTGAATTTCCACCGTAGTCCCCATACCCCGGGTATTGGAAATCAACTCCAATTCAAATGGAAAGGTAATCGAATAATCAGGGCCAATGGGTTGATCGTCTAACATGAAAAAATTGTGGTTGTAGACCTGGGTTTCGATGTGTTTATCCCCTGTATTTTTTAGGCTATGGGATAATACCATTTCAGGCTTTCCCTTGGACAATTTCACCGTCTTTTCGTAATGGTACGCATAGCCGTCCGCATCTTTCAAGATGTGCGAAAAAACCACCCGATCTTTTTTCTTTTTTACAGACCATTTCCCATTGTCGACGATCTCAAATGGAGCGGTAAAACGATACGGTTCCTCATTGATTTTTTTGAGTGTGCCGACACCTATTTTTAAAAAAGTTTCTCCGGCTTGCGCATTCTCATATCCAATAGGGTCAAAAGCTTCTACGGGTCCGGTGATGGCGTCATGTAAAAAGGGGTCATATTTGGGAAACCATTGCCCGAAATAACTGTGACCTTTAAACTCCAAGCTGGCAATTACCCCCGACCAATCAAACCGAGTTCCACGATAATAACCGGTCTCAGCATCGGGCAGATAAAGTGTTGCCTGAACGACCCCGTTACTAATCTTAGCTTCCGGAATTTTTTCGGTTTGGGAGGATGCTGGTAGATTAAATGAAATTAAAATCAGGGCGGTGAAGCAAAAGTGGGTGGAAATCTTGGGATATTTCATGATTGAGAAAACAATAGCTTACTTTGGCAATGAAGATATTGGTTGTTTCCCGCTTAACAAAATAATTTGGCTGTAAAATTTGTACAGATCACCTACCAATCCAAATTTATTTCCTCCCAAAATACATTTCATTCCACATCAACTCTTTTTTGAATTCCTTTATCTTCGTTTCCCGGTCAATGGTTAATAGCTCTATACCGGCAATATCAGCAAAATCGGATAGGATGGCACTGCTAATGTTTTGACTGAAGCAAGTATGATGGGCACCTCCTGCCAAAATCCAGGCTTTGCAGCCTGTTTCCATGTCAGGTAAAGGCTTCCACAAAACCCTTGCGACAGGCAATTTCGGTAAATCGTGGCGGGGTTCTACCGCTTCAACTTCATTGACAATCAATCTGAAACGGTTGCCCATATCTACCAATGAGGCATTGAGTCCAGGTCCCGCGCCAACGTTGAAAACAAGGCGAACGGGGTCTTCTTTTCCCCCAATGCCTAACGCATGGATTTCACAGGAAGGCTTATCCGAAGCCAGACAGGGGTCCACTTCAAGCATGTGGGACCCCAAAACCAAGCTGTCTTCCGGATCAAAATGATAGGTATAGTCCTCCATAAAGGCATTTCCCCCGGATTTTCCTGTCCCCATGACCTTCATGGCGCGTACCAGCGCAGCTGTTTTCCAATCACCTTCTCCCGCAAACCCATAGCCCATTTCCATCAACCGCTGCACGGCAATTCCGGGCAGTTGCTTTATTCCATGCAAATCCTCAAAGGTATCTGTAAATCCTTTAAATCCGCCGGATTCCAAAAAGTGAAGCAATCCCAACTCAATTCTTGCCGCGTCAAGCAAGGATTCTCTTTTCGACCCATTTTTGCCCAAGGCATCCATAAGGTTGTAGCTTTCTTCATATACCTGCAGAAGATTTTTCACCTCATCTGAGGATACCGCTTGTATAGACTCTGCCAAATCTCCCACTGCAAAGGTATTTACCGAAAAGCCAAATTGTATCTCGGCTTCCACTTTATCCCCCTCGGTGACTGCGACTTGACGCATGTTGTCACCAAACCGCGCAAACTTGGCTCCTTGCCAATCGTTCCATCCCAGACAGGCCCGTGCCCAATCATCAATCTCTTTTGCCACCGATTCGGATTTCCAATGTCCTACTACCACTTTTCTTGCGAGACGCATCCGTGACACAATATGACCGAACTCCCTGTCTCCGTGGGCACTTTGGTGGAGGTTCATATAGTCCATATCTATGCTGCTCCAGGGTATGTCCCGGTTGTATTGGGTATGCAGGTGGAGTAATGGTTTTTGTAGGATTTTAAGGCCATTTATCCACATTTTTGCCGGAGAAAACGTATGCATCCAAGTGATAATCCCAATACATGTGCTTGCATTGTTTGCTAATTGAAGGACTTGCCTGATCTCATCCATTCCGGTGACTACAGCCTTGAAAACCACTTTTATACTGATTCCCTCCTTATTTCCGAGTTCCTCGGCAATTTGTACCGCATGGTTCTTTACTTGATTAAGCGTGTCTTCTCCATATAGATGTTGACTTCCGGTGATAAACCAGATCTCCTTTGATTCATTATTTTTCATATAATAGTCATTGGTGCAATCCTTAAAGATCGCTGCTCGTAGTTTTCCCTACTTCTAATTTAAAGTGGAAAATTACTAATTATCCGACAATTCTGAGTAGGCGAGCTGGACTTTTGATTCCGTCTCTATGCCTGGAGGGATGTCATTTTTGGGGATAAAATTCAGAATTCGCTGAAATTGTGCCTGATAATTTTCCTGTACAAGGGTATAAAAGTAGGCTCCCTTTTTTGATTTAGTTTTATCTTTTTCCACTTCTTTCTTTATAATACCGGTGGATAGGACTTTTCTTGAAAAATTACGCTTGTCAATGGTAATTCCATATAGGCCTTCATAAAGTATCTGAAGTTGGGGTAAGGTAAACTTCTCAGGTAAAAGTTCAAAAAGAATGGGATGTAAGGCGGCTTTGTACCTAAGGTGTTTTAGCGAAAGTTCAATCATCTGCGGATGGTCAAAAATAAGCTCGGGCAGGTTGTCCATCAAAAACCATTTTGGTTTGAAAAGATTGGAAATCTGTTTTTCGTACTTTTTGATGTCTATCAGGGCGACATAGGTGACTCCGATTACCCGTTCTGCCGGATCACGGGAGGGACAGCCAAATGCCTGAAGTTGTTCCATGTAAACATTTTTCAGCCCTGTAAGTTCGTGGAGCACTCTTTGTGCGGCTTCATCAAGTGATTCCTGCGGTTGCAGGAAGCCCCCCATCAGGCTCCATTTATTTTTCTCGGGTTCGAAACCCCTTTGAATCAGGAGCAACTTGTAATTTTCTCCATCAAACCCAAACACAACACAATCAATCGAAACCAAAATCCGGGTTTGATTTGAGTACTTCATCATATTTTTTTGCTTTTTTACGTAAATTTGTTTGTCTCGATTCGGCAAATATTCAAAACCTGCTTGTCTTCTCCTTTGATTTCAACGCATCAAATTTATAATATATAGCCAAATAAGCAAGGTGAAAGTTAGTTTTCTGACAAATAGTTGATAGTTGTATCATAATTTGGGTAGATTGTATCAGTAAAGGATTTAATAAACCTTTACTCTAAAATTGAATTAGATAGTCGTAATATAGCTGTAAAAATCAATAAGCATGAGAAATTTTGAACACCTGCAAAGTGTTTGCTACGAAGCAAATATGCAGCTGCCCGCTTTGGGTTTGGTGGTTTACACCTTTGGAAATGTCAGTGTTGTGGACAGGGAACTGGAGCTTTTCGCGATCAAACCCAGTGGAGTGCCCTATGAAAGCCTGAGGGCCGAAGATATTGTGCTGGTTGATTTTGACAACAACGTGGTCTCCGGCCAAATGCGTCCATCCTCTGATACCAAGACCCATGCTTTTTTGTATAAACATTGGCCCCACATAGGTGGGATTTGTCATACCCATAGTACGTATGCTGTAAGCTGGGCGCAGGCGCAACGGGATATCCCCAATTTTGGCACTACCCATGCGGATCACCTGACACCGGATATCCCTTGCGCTCCCCCGATGTCGGATGAGCTGATTCAGGGGGATTACGAATATAATACCGGCCAACAGATAGTAGACTGCTTTGAAGAAAAGGGACTTTCGTACCAGGAGGTAGAAATGGTCCTGCTGGGAAACCACGGACCATTTACCTGGGGTAAGGACGCCGCCAAAGCTGTTTACAACAGCAAAGTATTGGAAGAGATTGCGCGGATGGCCTATCTGACGCTACAGATTAATCCTGCGGCAGGCCGACTAAAGCCCGCCCTGATACAAAAGCACTATGAACGCAAGCATGGAAAGGATGCCTATTATGGCCAATGATTGGCCCGATCTATGAGATAAAAGGAAGTCAGTTGATAGTCATGGCAAATTACACAGATAGATTTAATTTGACATTTATTAGTTATGTGTGTACTTTCAAAATCCTAACCCGCATTGACATTTCTATAATCGCGTTATATTAATTTAGGGCGGTAATAATAAGTGGATATGTAAAAAATTGATAAGCATTATCACCAATAATCCTATATTAAATTTTTGGGTGAAAAGGTAATTTCCACAGAATATTGTTTTTTTGGCTATTGTTGAAATTATTGATAGAAACTGAATTTAATTTAAAATTATAAAACTGTCACTATTTTTCATGATTTTATATAACTATTTTTTTTAAAATTTTATTTTAATAAAATTTACATTATCAGAATTTAATTTTAAAAAATTACAATAAGCGCATTTTTTTAAAAAAAACGTACATTCTGTTTTTTTTTTGAGTTTATTTTTTCTAACATTAAGCCATCAAGTTATTCAATGGATATAAAAAAATATTAAAAGAATTGGCAAAAAAACCTACTAAATGTGCAATCGATTGCGCAAGAAGCATCCGCAAATTGAGTTTCTTTTAAAAATAATTTATAATTACTAACTATTCTAACCTATGGAAAAAAACTACGGAATGCAATATATTCCGCAAGCCCACATTACTTCAATCATTCAAATACTCTAATCATTAATTCAAACAATACCCAAAAAATCAATGAAAAGAACATTACTTTATTATTGGAAAATGAATGGAATGGCTATGTCCATGGCCATCCTGTTCTGTTTGTCTTTGGTGCCACATGTGGCACGTTCCAACAGTTCGACGGGAAATTTTCAACCAAATTGGCCTCCCACAAATTTAGGGAATGCATCAGAAGACATATTAAACGTGCCATTTGAGGTGACAGTAACTGGAACCGTGACCGATCAAAACGGAGAGCCCATTCCCGGAGCTACTGTTTCTGTGCCAGGAACCTCCATTGGTACAGCCACGGACATGAATGGGAAATACAGCATTACCGTCCCGGAAAACTCATCCTTGGTGTTTTCATTTATAGGGTTTGAAAATCAGACTATCGAGGTAAATAATCAGTCCACCATTGATGTTACACTGGTAGAAAGTGCACAAGCCCTGGACGAGGTGATTGTGATAGGGTACGGTACCCAAAAGAAAAAGGATATGACTGGAGCCATCGTCAATGTGAAAGCTGAGGAGGTCATGAAATATAAGCCCACGAGTGTTTCGGAAATTTTAAGGACAACTGTTCCGGGTCTTTCTGTAGGATACGCTACAAACGCTCGGAATGTCCCCGAATTTGACGTGCGTGGTGATGCTTCAATGAAGGCTGATTTAAATAATGATGGAAATAGAGAAGAAGAAAGGGCTGCAAATCGTCCTTTGATTGTGTTGGATGGCGTAATTTTCAGAGGTGATTTAGCTGAAATTAACCCCAATTCCATAGAAAGTGTTGATGTTTTGAAAGATGCAAGTGCAGCAGCGGTTTACGGATCACAAGCAACGAATGGTGTCGTTATCTTTACCACCAAAAAGGGATCTTTTGGTAAACCTCAAATTACCTTTAGCAACAGAACAGGTCTAATCACTGGTGCAAGAAGACAGGAAACTTATAAGGGCGGGGAGGAAGTATTGAATTGGTTGACGGATATGAACGAATCCATCACAAATACAATTACCGAGCCTTGGACAAGGTTTCGCGATTATAACAGCATAGATCCTCAGTATCAAAGTGCTTGGCTAGCGGCAAACGGAATTCCCGGCGAGACAAATCCAGATGTTATTAATTTGGCAAGGGTCAACAATTTCAATTTCTGGGACAATGAATTGGAGAATTACCGCAATGGCATTACTCATGACTGGCAGGACTTCCTATTCCATACCGGTGTCAGACAGGATTATGACGTGAGTATTTCTGGTCGAACAGAAAGAGTATCTTATTATTATGCCTTGGGATATAGTGATCGGGAGTCAGTAGTGAGAGATGACAAATTTAAAACCATCACGTCAAGGTTAAACTTGGATGTAAACTTGGCAGAATTTTTCTCTATAGGTGCAAACGCCCAGTTTACCTATCAAGATGAAGGTCCTATGTCTATACCTAATGGTGGTTACAGGTCTTTTTCCCCGTATGACCAACCATGGCGAAATAATATGCCCCGTACTAGAGAAAACCTGAGCGATCAGCCTGCTGGATCAAACCTTACCAACCCCTACCTAGCACCAAGCTGGAACACACGAAGTCATACCCGATTTATGATAAATCCAACTCTGTATGCAATGGTAACTTTACCTTTGGGAATTAGTCTAAGGACAGATTATACGCCAAGGTTTGATGTAAGAAAGAGGTTCGACCTCAATGAGAGGGGGAACCCTTTGCGAGCAGTAGATGCGGCAGAGCGTAGGTACAACGATTCATTTTCCTGGCAGTCCAATACCATATTAAATTGGGACAAGGATTTTGGGATTCACCGGTTAAGTTTTACAGGGTTGTACAATACTGAACGGAATCAAAGTTGGGAGACTCGGGCGATAAACAATACTTTCTCTCCTACTGCGGGACTTGGTTACCATGCGATGCAATTGGGATTAAACCCAACCATGAGTTCGTATGATGAGGTGAATTCTAGAACTGGAGTTATGGGAAGAGTCAATTATGCCTATGATGACCGGTTCAATTTTTCCGCTTCCATCCGCCGGGATGGATTCTCCAGATTTGGAATAAACAGTCTCTATGGGAATTTCCCTTCCCTATCCGCAGCTTGGACGCTGACTAACGAAGACTTTATGCCCAAGGGGAAGGTGTTGAGTTATTTAAAAACGAGAGTGAGTTATGGAGTAAACGGTAATAGTAGCGGGCTTGAAGATTATAATGCGTTCGCGAGGTTAAGTAATGGGGTTTATCTCAATTATGACGGCGGGTACGTTGCTACCCCGTATACAGAAATCAATAGGATAGCCAACCCCCTTCTTTCATGGGAAAATACAGCTTCTTTCAACATTGGGATTGATTACGGTTTTTTCAATGATAGGCTAAGCGGTTCCTTAGATCTCTATAAATCTGAAACACGGGATTTGTTGTTGGATCAGAAATTACCCGATCTTACTGGATTTGGCTCTGTAAAAACCAACGTTGGTAATCTGCAAAATTCGGGTTTTGATTTGGGAATAAATTCGATTAATGTTTCCAACAGCAATTTTGCTTGGAGAAGTACCTTTAATGTCACGTATAGAATAAATAAAATCACCACGTTGGGCAATAAGGCCATCCCCATTACAGATGCAGAAGGCAATACGGTCGTAAGAGAGCCGGATGATCTTCAAAACGGTTGGTTTATCGGGAAAAACAAAGACGTGATCTGGGATTGGGATTTAAATGGGATTTATCAACTTGGAGAAGAGGATGAGGCCGCCCAATACGGGTTGTTTCCTGGAGATTTTAGATTTGTGGACCAAAACGGCGATGGAAGAATCGATTTAGACGATCGGGTATTCCTCGGTTTAAGAGAAAACCCTTGGTACATGACCTTAAGAAATGACTTTGAATGGAAAGGGTTTGATTTTGGACTGGTGTTTCTTGCCAAACTGGGCTATTTAGGCGGTACTCGAGAACCTTTTAACAACAACCAAGAATACATCAAAAACCACAACTGGTATAAAATCCCCTATTGGACTCCACTTAATGGAGAAAATAATTTTGCACGGATTAATTCCATCAATTTAGGGGGTGGTCAGACCTGGATCAATAGGTCTTATTTGAGGCTTCAAAACGTGTCTGTAGGTTACAGTTTACCGCAGAACCTAACGGAGAAAATTAAATCCAATAGGGTAAGGCTTGCTGTAAACATTGAAAATGCCGCCGTATTTACAGGCTGGATTAGAGAGCTCGGGGATCCCGAGTCCGCGAGAGAAATGCCAAGGACCTATTCATTTAGCTTGGATGTCACTTTCTAAAGATACCAATTGGTTGATTTAAATAATTAAACAAGATAGACATGAAAAATCTAAAAAAATATATAGGACTTATCGCATCCATGCTGCTATTATTTTCGGTATCGTGTAGCGATGATTTTCTGGATGAAAAGCCACTTTCTTTTCTAAGCCCTGAAAATACATTTCGTGACGGGGCAGGATTGCAAACGGCTCTCGATGCAGCGTTGAGAGGCGTTATGACTCAGTGGAACGGGGATACCCGGGAATTGATGTTTAATCACAATATGAGTGATGCATCTGTTGTGGCTTCTACGGACAAGCCGGACGCATTTGTCGATTTGCGCACCTACGCCACGCCTACCAATGCAAGGAATAACGATGCAGGCAGAACCTTGTCCTTTTATGCTGACAACTACAATCACATTAAAAAGGCAAATACAGTCATAGATTACATTGATCTTCCTGA
>DATHWC010000043.1:0-14578 GCA_035460985.1 Lunatimonas sp. | reverse complement strand
ATCCGTAACCGTACCTATCGAGGTGGCAGGCACAGAAACTGTTACTCCGGGGATTGGCTCCCCATTCCCATCCACCACGGTCCCACTTATTGAGACCGGATCCAAATCAGCAATCACCTCTACCCCACTATCGTTCCTTTTCAAAACGTCAATACCGTGATTTACCTGACGAAAGGAAAGTTGGCTCTGCTCTGCTGCCTCCCTTAAAAAGTCAATAACCGGGCCCTCCTTCTTTGCAAAGGTTACCGATTGCTGCCTGTCCACATCCCTGTATTCATAGGAAAACTTAAATGGCGTCTGCCGCTGCACCTCCTTGAAAAACTGATCCAGACTCAATTGATCAGCAGTTAAGGTGACCCTAACTTCTTCTATATTTTTATATTGCCCGTTAGCATCCAGGGCAACAACCAGATTTAGCAGCAGGGTCTGCAAGACTAAACCATATAGAAAGCATTTGGACAACATAAGGATTGTCTTTAGTAATTTATTTTTCATAAGTTTACATAAGTTTATTGAATAATCGATTTCGGTACGCTAAACCCGCCATGGTGCCATTCCCCAATGATTGCCATGCGCAGGTTTCCTTAAGAAGCCGGTAGGGAGACTATTCCTCTCCGGCTTGTTCTATGATGTGTCTGTCTTTTTCATCTGATTATTATTTGATTTTTAATGGTCAGATGGAATCTTGCATGCTTGAAAATCGTCCCTCTGTGTGTCGCTTGCGTCATGCTCGATTTCATGATCTCAGAAATTTAGCGTTACTGTTTTATCGTTTATCTGATAGTCAAATTCCTTGATATAGGACATACTCTTAAGTACTTCCTCCAACATTTGCTGCGAATATTCCCCGGAAAATTGCCAATTTACACCCTTTGCATTTTTAAGTTTGATTTTAACCCCATACCACTCCTCCAGTCCTTCTTTCACCTCCCTGAGTGACGCTCTATGAAACCGAAGCACCCCATTTTTCCAACCCAACACTTGGGAAGAATCAAATCCACTGACATCAATGGAGGCGCTGACTTTGTCAAAAATCAGCATCTCACCCGGAAAAAGGGAGACTTGGCTTTGTGAGGTCGATACCTCCACCTTTCCAGTCACAAGGGCGATTTTGGTATCCCCTGACTCATTGGCATTGATATTAAAACTGGTACCAAGAACAGTGGTTTTCAAATAATCAGTCTGAACGATAAAGGGTCTCAAACTATCAAGTGCTACCTCAAAATAGCCCTCTCCCCTAAGACTTATAAGCCTATTATCGTTCCCGAATTTCTCCGGAAACGTTACTTCACTCGAAGTGTTGAGCCATACCTTCGTGCCGTCTGCTAAGGTAAGCTGCAATTTCTCTCCCTGTGAGGTAGTCCGTTGAATATATGCTTGATCAATCTGCGTTATTTGCGGTTCTACGTTTACCTGGGAAACTGGCGCTAAAGACCACCCAAATATAAAACTGGCTACAAGAATGGCGGCCACACGGTTCATTTGACCCATTCCTTCCCAAAAAATCTTTGTCCAGGTTGGCCGTTGTCTCTCTGGCAGTTTAAACGCTAAAGTGGAAACTTTTTCCCTTTGCTTAAGCACGTGCTGAAGCACCTCGTCCTTCATACCCGTAGGCGGTTCTGGGTTGTCGAACTCAGTCCTCAGCAAAATTTCCTTAGCCAGGCGCATGGAGGGAAGCTGCCCAGGATTGGCTATTCGCCATTGGTTCCAATAGGACTCAAGTTCTCTGTCCGGTTGCTTTACCCATCGAATAAATTCCGGATGGGTTAAAAAATCTTCTATGTTTTTCATTTCTTTCACTGGCACGGCGATAATGTTGTTACAGTAATTATTTTATTTTTTAAAAAACGCTAATCTTGATCAAGCTAAATCAATAATTTCTTAAATATCTGATTGCTTTATACATAAGGTTCCTAGTAGTTTGCTGGTTTTCCAGACCCATAATCTCCTGAATTTGCCCATAAGTAAGGCCTTCGTAAAAGCTGTAGTAGATGATTTCTCTTTTTCGAGGACTCAACTGTGCAATGGCTGCGTTCAACTTGACAATTTTTTCAGTTGTAAGTTGCTGGTCTATCAACTGCGTTTCATGAGAAAGGGTGAAATGGATACCTTCCGGAATAGCTTCTAACCCTTCTTTTTTCCCCTGCCAGGTAGAAAAATCCTTGATCAATCGTCTTTTAAGGCACTTAAAGAGGTAAAACTTAATATCATCTGTATTCCCAAGATACTTTCTACGCTCCCTCAGACTAATGAACATATCCTGAAGGGCATCTTTGACCACGGAGGAATCGGACATTATCCTAAAACCATACGCATACAACACATGAAAATAGTGCTCATAGATATAAATGAACGCAGACTCATTTCCTTCCTTGAAGGCATTCCAAGCAGATGCGTCCGAAGAGAATGCACCGGGTTCTTCATTAGCTAAAGCCTTCTCGGATTCAAGATAGGACGGTAAAAGTTTTTTCACAGGCATTTTGGGTTCTGGCTTTTCAGCCCTTACATATTTTTAGTCAGCAATGGCCTTTGTTAATTTCTTATTCTGTGTTTGATCACAAAAGGCAAACAAGAATCGGTCTTCACTTGATAAAGCGGATATTACTAGAAATGTAACCTATATTATTAAAAAATCTTAATCATTTTATTATAACCTCTTCAATTACAATAAATTGATCTTTAGATTTACTGGGATTCTCTAACTCGGTCCTTGATTTTTCGCTGTCCGGTCCTGATACTTAACTTTCGTAATCACCCGTTAAATCCCATCGGAAAGATTTTCGGTTTTCCCATATCTGACTAAAACCTATCTTTTTCAAAAAATCCATGGGCTATTCCACGCAAAATCGGGAGTTCATCAAAGCTTTGATTTTAGAAGCAACCCCAACATTGAGAAAAACAACTTCTCAAATTTTCACCAATCAGCTTCAATCCATCCTACTTCTAACCTGCATTGAATCTTTGCCCAATACAGATCGCCACAATTGGGAGGTTTGAACACTGTTTCGCTTACCGTACCAGAATTCTCCGAATGTATGGTGGCCAAAATAATGCTATGGGAAATGGTTCAAAAAACTTCATGGCACACTTAGGAATAAGCACCAATTCCTGTTTCCAAACTTTCTTCCTGTTTCCCCTTTTTATCTTTTAATAAAAAAAACAGAGCTACAATTGCCAATGGAACCAAATAATGAGGTGCCCTAATAAGTGCTTCCGGAAAAGACATCCATCCCGTTTCAGTAATCCTTGCCATAGCTGTAACCAATCCCCATGTACCCATCCACAACGCCAAATATAAATTTGGTCGAATGACTATCCACATGGAGGTAAAGATATCTACACAACCTACCACAAACAGTGCTTGTACCGCTACTGATTCAGGGATAAATACCTCCGAAAGGCTTGCAACCATTTTAGGTTGCAACAAATGATCGTAAATCACCTCATTTTCCATGCCGATGGCTCTTGTCCTTAGGCCATCCTTTTTAAAGTCGATCACAAACACATGGTGGCCACTGGTAGCCATCCCCGGTTCCTGAACGAACCATCTCGTGTTATCTGTTTCACGCTGCGGAACCCCTAACCCACCTTCTCCGATATATATTACCCCATCGGGATCGTGCTTTCCTCCTTTTATGGGGACCGTCCTTTTTAGGCAATGACCATCCGCTTCGGCAGCAAGGTCCACCAGGATCTCTTCAAATAGGGCACCCAGAAGTTCCTCACCCTAGAAGCAGTAGTGGCATTAAAATCTTTTACAGCTGGATAGGCAGGCACATGGTGTTGAACCATAAGCCATCGCTTGTTGGTCCGTAGGGAGGCCAGTTCCTTCTCCAACCATTCCCTTTGGTCGCCTACGATTCTAACCTCCGTATTCACGGGGGGGTTGGTGATTTAAAATATTTTTATCTCGAAGGTTCATTAATCATCGATGCAAAAAAGAATAGTCAAAAACCCCGGTCTAATTAGTAAAATAAGTTTTCCTTAGACCGGGATTAAATCGAATTAAAATTAAAATCCTGGATTTTGAGGCATTTTGGCTGTAAGGTTTGCATCAATTACAGATTGGGGAATAGGGAATAGTAGGTCCCTCTCTCTAACACTTTCACCACCAAACAAGTTATAGGCCTTCGTCCTTTCCAGCCATTTACCAGTTCTTAATAAAGTGTATCTTCGATATTCCTCATTGAATAATTCACGGGATCTCTCATCAAGAATGAAATCGATATTTACATCTCCTGCAGTTATATCACTGGCATTGGATCTTCTCCTTACAATGTTAATGGTTTCGGCAGCGGCTACAGGATTTCCAAGTTTAAACTCTGCTTCGGCTTTCAATAGGTAAGTATCGGCCAATCTTACAGCAATATAATCATCATAGTTATAATCAGATGCAACATTATCTGGAATACTTCCTTCAAATTTCCTGGAGTAAGGCCAATCATCTACTTCCCAATTACTAAGAGTAAGAGGTTCACTCCAACTCAATTTGATGGTATCTCCATATGAATATCCCGGAGGTAACCGATCGGCAGGAAAAGGAGCGTTTTCTTCAGCATTTTTAAGAATAAAAAATTTTCTGAGGGCGTAATTACTAAACCTATCATCTTGGGGTTCATAAGAGTTCATAAACCATTGGGTTGGGGCAGTGTAGGCTTTTCCCCTTCCCCCTCTTTCAAAGGTAATATGCAAAGGCTGGACGCCATCAATAATAATGTCCATATACCTCCCTAGGTGCATCGCACGGGTTCTTGGGTTGTCTCCCCCACCTATCAGCTGAAAACCGTATTGCCACACCCATAAGGCTTCCGTATTTCCTTCCTCCCGGTTTTTGTTCCCTTCATAAAACATGTCCATAAAAGGGACCCCCGGTTTGTCTATATGGATGCCGTACCTTTGGGTTACAAGTTGATATGCTGGATTACCAATTACCTGATCTGCCCAATGCAAGGAATTTTCGGGATCGTCCATTACTAAATACATTTCTGCAAGGTAATGTTGAACTACTCCTTTGCTCATTCTTCCTGGGATAGGTTCAGTTGGAATATGTTGCTCAGCAAATAAAAGATCAGCTACAATTTGTTCCCTCACCTCGTAGACGGGTGTTCTTTCCCAGTCTGTCTTAATGGAATTTCCAGATGATTCAACTAGGGAAAGGGGTACATCTCCCCAAAGATAAGTAAGATGACGGTATGCCCAAGCTCGGATTGCTTTTGCGTCGGCCACGACACTGTTCTTATTTTCGATCTCACTTCCCGGTCCCCCATTCCAATCCAAATTTTCTCCTTCCGCCCTGTCAATCATGGTATTTGTGGCATTGATAATCCCATAAAGCCAGTTAAATGTGTTTCGTAAATTGTTGTTTTCTGAATTATTAACATCCCCCCACTGGGAGGCTAGGACACCGAAATTGGAAATATAATTTGGAGTCATATTATCAGTTCCGTTTACAAAAACCTGAAATGGCATCCCCGCATCTCTAAGTTCGTTTCTAATTTCTGAATAAGCACCGTTTATACCTGTCTGAAATCCTGAATAATCAGTAAACAGTCTATTTGATGTTATTAAGTGAGGAGGATTCTCATTCAAATTTTGCATTGTGTCACAACCTGAAAACTGGATGCCCATTAAGATTGCAGCTATTTTTAAATACTTCATGGTCTTAATTTTAAGATGGAATTATGTTTGAAAAGAAAGGCAGAATTAAAGCCCTACCTGTAGCCCTAAAACAAATTCACGTTGTAAGGGAATCGATCTTTGGTTGTTTAATTCAGGATCTAAGCCTCTCCAATTTGTAATAGTGAGGAGATTACGTCCGGTAGCATAAATCCGGAACCGATTTCCACCAATTCTCTGTATTAAATCACTTGGAAAATCATAGGAAAAGGTAATATCTTTCAACCGCACAAAACTTGCATTTTCGTAGATATTAGTTGTCACACCTGCCATCCTATGGGCATTTATATCATTCATATACCAATCATTGCTTGGGTTTTCAGGTGTCCACCAGTTTTTCACCAAGGTGTTTCTCCTCACCCCCGAGGTGACAATTTGATCGTCCATTAAATTATTTTGTTTGGTTACCCCATGGACTCCATGAATAAATACTGTGAGGTTAAAATTTTTGTAATTCATGGTGTTAGTCAATCCCCATAGAAAATTAGGGTCTTGCCGTCCTATGATTTGTCTATCCTCAGGAGTTATTTGACCGTCTTCATTTACATCTTTTATTTTTACAAATCCAGGTTGGGAACGCCATTCAGCAGCTTTTGCGGCTTCATCCAACTGCCACACCCCATCAAAAACATAATCAAAATTAACCCGGATAGGCTGGCCTATGAACCACCGGTTGCCAACGTCATCCAATTCGTTCCCATATAGATCAACGATTTTGTTGTCCATGTAGGAGACGTTTCCTAGAGTAGTCCAAGTAAAATCTTTTTTGACAATATTTCTGGAATGAATGGAGAATTCTATCCCCTTGTTTTCTGTTTCCCCAATATTTTGCAAAATGGATGTGATACCATGAACTGAAGAGATGGATCGATGCAATAGTAAATCATACGTATTTGTATGGAAGGCATTTATATCTCCAGAAATCCTGTCACCTATTAAACCAAAATCTAACCCAAGATTCATGGATCGGGAACTTTCCCAGCCAAGCGCTTCCTGCCCTAGGGTATTGGGAAAATATCCTGGCATTGTGGTAGTACCTGAAAGCATGTTTTCTTGTCTTAATCTTGCCATGGATTGATAAGCTCCCACGGCCTGATTTCCATTTAATCCATAGGAAGCCCGGAATTTTAACTCACTGAAGGTATTTTTCCAAGGAAAGAATTCTTCATTGCCCAGATTCCAACCTAATGCAACTGAGGGAAAAAGTCCCCATTTTGAATCTGCTCCAAATCCTGAATATCCATCTCTTCTTCCAGTTAAGGTTAATAGATATCGACTATCATAGGCATAGTTCAAACGCAACATTTGCGATACCAAGCGTGATTCAAAATAACTAAAGGAAGGCTCTACCAAGTCAGCTTGTCCTCCGGCATACCATCCTAACAAATCATTAGGAAATCCAGCCATATTCATTCCATCAGAGTTCTCCAAATCTTTTTGGATGCTATATACAGCTGTAGCAAAGATAGAATGATTATCCACCGCTTTATTATAGGAAAAAATGTTTTCAATTACTGTATTTGATGTATTTACGTTGTTTATACTAGCCCTCCCTTGTGCAATAAGTCCATCAAAAGTATTTCTTCCCCTGTAAGTATTGTTATGAGAGGCCCTCTCCATTAATCCATAATTAAATCTGAAATTCAATCCAGGGATAAATCTTTCAAAATCTACTATGGCAAAATTATTTGTGACCACTTGCCGGGACTTATTGGAATTTTCAAACAGTGTTTCCTGTAATGGGTTTGAACGTGCTGGATCATCTTCAATTGGGAATATTGTCAATGTTCCATCTTCATTGTAAGGTACTGCAAGAGGATTAGTTATAAAAACATCTGACATGTTTGGAGCTACTCCACTTTTATCGGCAAAAGTTAATTGGGTGCGTGTACCAATTGTTAGCCAATCCGCGATTTTAGTATCCAAATTAAACCTGCTGCTACCCCTAAAATAATTATCATTGTCCACTATACCCCTCACATTTAATGCCGCACCCGATATAAAATAAGAAGTGTTCCCAAATCCACCGGAAACTGATAAATTATGCTGATTGCTCAATCCTTTACGTATTGCAAGATCTCTCCAATTGACCCATTCTCCAGCATCATAAACTGCCTGTTCAGACGCTGTTACCCCACTTGGCAGCCTTTCATTTTTAAAATTATAAAATTGCGGGCCATCCAGATATTCCGGCAGATTGGAAAAGCTCTGGGTGGAGAAGTATCCATCATAAGAAATCGATGGTGCCCCTTCTATTCCTTCCTTGGTAGTGACGAGAATAACTCCGTTTGCCCCCCTTGATCCATAAATAGCAGCTGCTGAAACATCTTTTAAAATCTCAATCGATTCCACATCATTGGGATTGATGTCTGATAAATTTCCTCCATAGGGAACCCCATCAACAACTATTAGAGGAGAATTATTTGCCCCTATGGAATTTCGCCCCCTGACCATTATATCTTGGCTAGGTTCCGCACCAGCTGAAGTATTCTGTACCATTACTCCCGGTATGGATCCTTGGATGGCCTGGGCTATATTGATGTTTGGCACCATTTCCATCCTTTCTTTGGGAATGGAAGCAACGGATCCTGTGATATCACTTTTTTTCTGAGTTCCATACCCCACTACCACCACCTCTTCTAATGATCTGGCATCCTCTACCATCCTTACATTTATTATATTGGAAGAACCTACAATTCTTGTCTGATTCTCATACCCAATAAATGAAAAAACCAATACAGTACCTTCATCTACTTCGATAACATACTTACCGTCGATATCCGTAACCGTCCCAGTGGATGTGCCTTCTAACAAAATTGTCACTCCAGGCATGGGCTCACCATTTTCATCCAGTACGGTACCGGTTATTGAAATTAAATCCTCAACAGCAATCACCTCTACCCCACTACCCTTCCTTTTCAACACATCGATCCCGTGATTTACCTGCCGAAAGGAAAGTTGGCTCTGCTGTGCGGCCTCCCTTAAAAAATCAATGACCGAGCCTTCTTTCTTCGCAAATGTTATTAGTTGCTGCCGGTCCACATCGCGGTGTTCATGTGAAAATTTAAAAGGCGTCTGCCGCTGCACTTCTCTGAAAAACTGGTTGAGACTCAACTGATCTGATGAAAGCGTGACCCTAACCTCCTCTATATTTTTATATTGCCCGTTTGCATTCAGGGCCAATACCAGATTTAGCAGCAGGGTCTGCAAGACTAAACCATATAGAAAGCATTTGGACAACATAAGGATTGTCTTTAGTAATTTATTTTTCATAAGTTTACATAAGTTTATTGAATAATCGATTTCGGTAAGCCAAACCTGCCATGGTGCCATTCCCCAATGATTGCCATGCGCAGGTTTCCCTTAAAGCCGGAAAGAAGACTGCTCCTCTCCGGCTTCTTTATGATGTGTTTGTTTTGTTCATAATGTCAGAAAATTAGTGTTACTGTCTTTTCGTTTATCTGATAGTCAAATTCCTTGATATAGGACATACTTTCAAGTACTTCCTCCAGCATTTGCTGCGGGTATTCCCCCGAAAACTGCCAGTTTACACCCTTCTCATTTTTAAGGTTGATTTCCACGCCGTACCACTCTTCCAGGCCTTCCTTCACCTCCCGGAGTGATGCCCTTTGAAACCGAAGTACCCCATCTTTCCAACCCAACACTTGTGAAGCATCAAATCCGCTGACTTTAAAGGAGGTGCTGACATTGTCGTAGCTTAGCATTTCGCCTGGTGCCAAAGAAATGTGGCTGTGTGATGACGATACTTCCACCTTTCCGCTCAAAAGGGCGATCTTGGTTTTCCCGGACTCCTTGGTATTGACATTGAAGCTGGTACCGAGAACAGTGGTCACCAAATCATCGGTCTGCACCATAAAGGGTCTTAAACTGTCCCGCACCACCTCAAAATAGGCCTCTCCCCTAAGACTGATCAGTCGATTTTCGTTCCTGAATTTATCAGGAAAGGTTACTTCACTGGATGAATTGAGCCAAACCTTTGTGCCGTCGGCTAAGGTAAGCTGCATTTTTTGTCCCCGTTCGGTGGTTTTGTAAATATAGATTTCTTCAACGTCAGCTAGAGGCTGTTCCTCCTTTACCTGAGAAACTGGCGCTAAAAGCCAACCGAGTAAAAAACTGCCAACCAAAATGGCAGCCACCCTGCTCATTTGCCCCAAGCCATCCCAAAAAATCCTTGTCCATTTTGGACGGTGTTTCTCACCTTTGTTTGATAATGAAGATGCCGTTTTTTCTCTTTGTCTAAGGACATGCTGTAGCACCTCCTCCTTCATTCCCCTAGGCGGTTGCGGGTCTCCAAACTCAGTCCTTAGCAAAATCTCCTTGGCCAACCGCATGGAGGGAAGCTGCTCCGGATTAGCTTTACGCCATTGGTTCCAATAGGCCTCCAGTTCCTTATCCGGTTGCTTTACCCACCTGATAAATTCAATGTGGGTCAAAAAATCTTCTATGTTCTTCAGTTCTTTCACACGTAAGCTGATAAATTTGATTTTGTATTTATTTTAATTTTTGAAAGTGTATATCGAATTAGACTAAATCATTTTCCGTAAATACCTGATGGCTTTATACATTAGATTCCTTGTAGTTTGCTGATTTTCCAATCCCATAATCTCCTGAATTTGTGCATAGGAAAGACCCTCGTAAAAGCTGTAGTAGATGATTTCTCTTTTTCTAAGACTCAATTGGGCAATAGCTTCATTAAGCTTGAGTACCTTCTCCTTGGTAAGTTGTTGGTCAATAATCTGTGTCTCATGGGATAGGGCAAAATGTATCCCTTCCGGTATCGCCTCCAGACCTTCCTTCCTTCCCTGCCAACAAGAAAAGTCTTTGATCAAGCGTCTTTTGAGGCATTTAAAGAGGTAAAACTTAATGTCCTCCGTATCCCCAAGGTACTGTCTTCGTTCCCTTAGACTAATAAACATATCCTGGAGGGCATCTTTGACCACGGAAGAATCAGGCATGATTCGAAATCCATAAGCGTACAGCACCTTAAAATAGCGTTCATAGATGTAAATGAATGCTGACTCATTTCCTTCCTTAAAGGCTTTCCAAGCAGTTGCGTCCGAGGAGAATGCACCGGGTTCGTCATTAGCTAAAGCCTTCTCGGATTCAAGATAGGACGGTAAAAGTTTTTTCACAGGCATTTTGGGTTCTAGCTTTTCAGCCCCTACTTAATTTATTCAGTATTGGCGTATTTTTAATTTCTTATTCCGCCTTTGATTACAAAAGACAAATAAGAATAGGTCTTCACGTGAGAAAGCGGATATTCGTGGAAATGTAACCTATATAATTAAAAAATATTAATTACTTTATTATAACCATTTCATATACTGTTATTTAAATTCATATTTCGGTATTAGGTATTGCTTGCATATCTCTGTAATACATTTAAATATCAACCTTACAGTTTATCTGTTTTTCTTATTTTATTCTACCAATCTGACAACCGCTAAACAAGGGCGGGGGGAAGGAGATGTTATTTGGATTCCCTGTTGATAACCAAAAAATTCACTTAGACCCTTTTCCCAGGTTAATTCCAAGGTTTCTTCCGTCGACCAGGTAGCAGAATCAAAATCCAGATACTTAATACTGACTTTTTTGGCTAAAATCCAAGGATCGAGTTCTAGTGAATATCTTCCAGCAGGAAGATATACAGCATACTCTTTTCCAATATTGGCCAAAGCATACCCTTCCGATTGCGCATAAAAATCTATTTCCGAGTACGGACCGGAAGAAAAAACATCAAACTCCTCCAAAAACATGGATAGTGCCTTTAGGTTTATTTGTGCTCTTTCGGATAAACCCATTCCAGCATCCGGTCTGTGAAAACGTACAGAGGCAGCCCCGCCAAATACATTCTTCCAAAATCTGTCTTCTGCCTCTGTACCAGTTCCAAAGGAATAGCTTGTATTTTCCCTAGAACCATAAATCTTCTCATTGTTCATCGGCATTGCACCCCCTTCCTGAAGCTCTAGAATCCGTCGCCATTTAACTACATTTTCCCAATGTGCCTTTCCCCTAGCTCCTCTCGATTCTTGATTGTTTTGGGAAATTTCCACAAATGAATAGAGATCTCTTCGGTTCATCACATGCCTTACACCAGTAGAAGCCACCATATTCATGCTGGTCATATAGATCGTTTTGCCTTTTTTTTGAGCTAAATCCCGTACAAATTCAGCCCAATAATCCTCCCACTCAAGACTAAGGAAGCTTTCGTTAGTAATATTATAGAGCACATTGTCAAATTGCAGGGTTACTGAAAGAAGCTTTTGAACAAATTGCCTTTGAATCATAAGGACTTCTTGGTTATCAGTTGACAATGACCCACCATAAAAATCCTCCATTCCGCCAACCAATCCTTCTTCCCAGTTTACATTATTTTTTGGATTGAATGGATGCTTATCGAATGATGTGCCGGAGAGGTCATAGCAATCCCAGATGGTTAGTTGGGCAATAATTCCCCTTTTTGTTGTTTCTTCAAGAAAAAAAACCAATCTGTCCCAGTATTCCTGATTCCATTCCCCAAGGTCGTATTTCCCATTTTCCAAAATTTTGTATGCAAATACATCCCCTTGATCCCTGTCCGACATGGTAGATCGCACATAATTTCCTCCAACATAGGTAAGCAAATCCAAATGGTCAGTAAGCTTTGTTCCTGTCCATTGCCATAGGTTATCATTATCACTCCCCCCTCTTAGAAAAATCGGTTTTTGCTTATACTGCCAATAAAACGGGTTCTTTTCGTACGGCATTATTTCATCGCCCGGGCTGCTGATTTCGATGGTAAATTTCTCTCTTATTTCGCCAATTACTTCCGCTTGAACACTTTGGATTAGGATGAGAATGACAATTATTACTTTTTTCATATAAGTTAATTAAACTTGAAATTAGCCGGATCCCTTCAAATTTCAAAATCCGTATCACTTCGTCCTTTTTTGCTTCTTCAAATTGATTTCTCAAGCTCTCTCTGATTGGATGTTTCTCTTTCAACCAGGGGCTCCGTTTCGCTATACCCCAGGCTACTAAGATTACATCCTTACAGGGTTAAAAAAAAATAAAGCCATTATTATTTAAAAAAATCTGCGCAAAATCCGCGAGATCTGCGGGCTATTATTCATCAAGAAAGCACAGATCATTCTTAACCCATAAAATCCGCTCAAATCCGTAAAATCCACCTAATCAGCGTTCCATTCCACTTCAAGAAGGCAAAGATCAACAAAGCCGGGTTTTGGCGGGAAAGGAATGGCACCACAACCATCCCCGCTGCCAAAACAAAACCGATCGATTAAATCCAATCCAGGGGCTCCGCTTCGCTACCCCCCTGGCTATTGATGTCACCCAGTTGGGGCTATCCTAAAAAAATCAGCGAAAATCACGAAAAACCGGGACAAGTTCTGCGCAATCAGCGGGCTATTTCCTCAAGAAGGCAAAGATCAACAAAGCCGGGTTTTGGCGGAAAAGGCAGGCTCTTCAACCGTCCCCGCTGCCAACACAAAACCGATCGATTCTATCCCATCCAGGGGCTCCGCTTCGCTACACCTCTGGCTACTGATTCCGCCCCGTTAGGGCTTAGTGTAATCGTATCCAAGAAATTGAAGGTAAAAATCCAATTTAAAAAAGCTGTGTCCGTGTCGAACTAGTACTTGTCATTAACCCAAAAAAATCCGCTCAAATCCGTGAAATCCGCCCAATCAGCGTTCCATTCCACATTTTGTGAAATTTCATCGGTTCAATGAACGGAACTCAAAAAACTTATATGTTCTCATATGGTTAATTATATCCCTGAAATCGACCTGCCCACCTCAATTTTGTAAACCAATACCATTTCGTGCTTTTTTCCTCGCTTCTTCAAATTGAACTCTTAATTGCCGCAATTCTCCATGTTTAGAGGTTTCTCCTACCAAATTCACGTGCTCCTCCGGATCATTGAGGTGGTCATAAAGCTCTTCATTATCACCCTCCGAATCTTCTCCCCAGCGCGTGTATCTCCACCGATCCGTCCTGAAGGTAGCACCCCCATTGTTGATTGTATAGGCGTAGTCCTTTATTTTATCATTCCCAGCTCCCTTTAATATCCCGGCCAAACTTTCCCCCTGAAGAATGGAAGGCGTTTCATCCGCATACCCACTTAATTCCACCAACGTGGGATAAAGGTCTATCAGTTCGGTGATTGCATTGTTGGCGGATCCGTAGCTTTCCCCGTATGCGGTTCCCGGAACAGAAATAATCATTGGTGCCGCCACACTTCCTTCCCATAGGCTTACTTTAGACCAGCTATCATGTTCACCCAGGTTATAGCCATGGTCGGATAGAAAAACGACAATCGTTTCCTCTCTGAGATCCAACCGGTCAAGCGCGTCCAGTAACCTTCCGACCTGCTCGTCCATAAACCGGACACTGGCCATATAGGCAGCAATTGTCTTTCTTTGTTGGAGCTCATCCATGCCCCATACCTTATCATTTTGCCTTCTTAAGGCCTGTTCGGGAACATTCTCACCAATAATAAATTTAGGCAGTTCCACCTCGTCGACCGGATATGGAGAAAAACTTCTTGCGGGAGCAATAAGGGGTACATGGGGCCTGACAAATCCAACAGCCAGAAAAAATGGAGCCTCTTGTTTGATTCGTTGTTTGTTGGTTCCTCCTTCCGGTATTTTACCCGCACGGTTTTCCAGAATCGCAATGGCCTGGCTGGCGGCCATGTAATCTGTTTGGGTCTCTTCGAGGCTATCCGCTATCACCATTTGTGCGAAATTGGAGCCGTAGTGATGGTTTTTGGGAGACAATAACTCCAAATTACCGGGGCTCATGGTTTCAGGACCCATGACGTTATACGCATAATCCCAGGAATCCGGGTCATCCCCTCCAGGTTCTCCCCGTTCAATGC
>DATHWC010000042.1:0-42598 GCA_035460985.1 Lunatimonas sp. | reverse complement strand
GAGGCTGAAATAGTGGCTATTTGTGATGTCGATGCCAATCACCTGAAGCGGGCATCCGAGGCATTACCCAATGCAAAAACATATACAGATTGGCGGGAGCTGTTGAAGAATGAATCCGGGAATTTTGATTCCATCAATGTCAGTGTGCCGGATCACAACCATTTTGCCATTGCGTTTGAGTCTATCAAAATGGGTAAGCATGTCTATTGTCAAAAGCCGATGTGCCATGATGTGGCTGAGGTGAGGGCTTTGACCATAGCAGCCAACAATGCCGGAATAGTGAGTCAATTAGGTACGCAGCATGCCTCCGGATTAGGAGACCGCACTGCCGTTCAGTGGATCAAAGAAGGGCATATTGGTAAAATAAAACAGGTTTATCTGTGCTCCAACCGGCCTGGAGCTACTGAAGCTTATCGGTTTAAAGGTCCAAGACCTGAAAAAGGGGAAACGCCGCCAGCTACCCTTGACTGGGATTTATGGGTGGGTACTGCACCTATGCGGGAATATGCTCCCACAATATACCATCCTTCAAAATGGAGAGCGTGGCAAGACTTTGGAACGGGATGGTCCGGAGATATAGGCTGCCATATTTTCGACGCGGTTTGGAAAGGTATGGGGCTTAAGGATCCGCTTTCAGTTACAGCCCGGGTCCAGGAGTCTTGGCAGGCATCCCCGGAGCGGATGGGAGATACCTGGCCGCAGTCCAACCACATCACTTGGATGTTTCCAGGTAACGAAATGACAGCGGAAAGTGAGTTAAAAGTTGAATGGTTTGATGGGGAGTTTTATCCACCCGAAGAGGTCAGAAAATTGTTTTCTGTGGAAGATTATCCAGCCGAATCGGCGATGCTTGTAGGTACTAACGGAGCCTTGTTGATCCCTCATACAAAAATGCCGGTTCTACTACCCGAGGAGAAATTTAAGCAAGTACGTGCACCAAAATTAACAGATCGAGATCATTACCATCACTTTATAGATGCGTGCCTTGGCAAAACGAACACCGAAAGTCATTTTGCCCAATCCGGTCCTATGACTGAAGCAATTATTTTAGGGACCGTAGCTTTAAGAGAACCGGGAAAGAAACTCCAATGGGACGCAAAGACAATGAAAATAGCGAATCTTCCCAGTGCCGAAAAACACCTTTCGAGAAAATACAGAAAGGGATGGAAGGTAAAAGGATATAAAGGATAGTTTGTCATTATGGTAAAATGAGCAGCCTTTAAAGTGGATTTTAACATGAAAGAAAATGGGCGGGGATCGTCAATCCCTGCCTATTTTACTTCTGAATTGCCCGTTATTTTGGTTTATAGGCGCCAGACTCATTATAATTCATTTTTTTCGCTAACTTTAGGATTGCAATTTTAACACTTCCCAATTGGGTCTTTTGTGCTATGCGATTAATTCGTTTTTTGCGTTTATTTTTAATATTGTCATTGGCTTGGTCATGTGCGTCTGAAAGTCAAAAATATCTAGACATGCGGCCGGAAATTCACCTGATTTACGAAAATGTTAACCGGCTATTAAATTCTGGTAAGTATGCCAGTTCTTTGGCTTATCTAGATTCTGCCTATGCTGAGATGGACGATATACAGCCTTTGGAGGAATGGAATAGGTACTTCCACTTGGCGAGATATTATCTCAACTATGTGTCTGATTTGGAAATGGCGGACCTTTACAAGGATAGTATGGATATTCCAGATGCCCGCAGGGCCAAAATCAAATTGGGGAATCTTTATTTAAAATTGGGCCAGCCGGAGAAAGCGTTGGCCGTAATTGAGAAACTGGATGATTCAATAAAAAATATAGAAGTCAAGAATGAACGCGATGAAAGCATTCTCACTCGGTTTTACAATTTAAGATGGCGCTATTTTGATAGCGTTAAAAACATTGATTCCGCTTATAGCGACTTACTTGCCTACGTAGAGTTGTATAAGGCCTCTGAATTAAAAGCATCTGAATCAAGGTATTTGGATATGGAAGAATCATTCCAAAATACAGAACAACAGCTACAACTAGCCAATATAACTAGGGCAAATGATTTAAAAAACCTGTATTTATTGGGATCTGTCATCCTTACACTGATTGCTTTTGGCTTTTTGGTTGCGGTATGGTACCATCTGAAACGGCATCGTCTTATAAATATACAAATCAGTAAACAAAATGTCGAATTACAGGATGCTTTGGGTGCTTTGGAGCAGAGCCAAGCGGAAAATTCCAAAATGATGCACATGGTAGCCCATGACTTGAGGAGTCCAATATCCAGTATGACAATGATCGCTGACGTGTTGCTTGAAAGCGAAAATTGGTCGGACGAGGACCGGACTTTATTGGAGCATATCAAACTATCCGGAAATAACTCCCTGAACCTTGTTTCAGAAATGATGCAGGTCAACAGGGGTTCTGAAGGGCTTAAAAAGGAATCGGTAGATTTGGAACGGATGATTCTTTACTGTGTGGATTTGTTACGCCATAGGGCGGATGAAAAGCAACAAAAAATAGTCGTGGAGACAGTGCCTGTGACTGCCCTTGTAAGTAGGGAAAAAATGTGGAGGGTAATGAGTAATCTAATAGCCAATGCCATCAAATTCAGTGCACTCGAAAGAGCAATTTCCATCAGCCTGTCGACTAATCATAATAAGGCATTAATAGTTGTGAAGGATGTGGGGATAGGCATTCCTGATAAAATCAAAGAGTCCATTTTTGAATTATTCACTAACAGCAAGCGGGTGGGTACCGCCGGTGAAACCCCTTATGGGATGGGATTAGCCATATCCAAGCAAATTGTAACAGCGCATGAAGGTAGAATTTGGTTTGAAAGTGAGGAAGGTAAGGGAACTACTTTCTTTGTGGAGCTGCCGCTATTCTAAGATAGAATTAATTGAACCATAAGGGGATTACAGTCAGTTTTTATACGGACCAACTTACCTAGAAGGACCGGGGAATTCAACTGGTTGTTATAGGTAACAGAGTTAGGTTGCCTTTGCCATCTTTATACTTTCCAATCGCCTGATAAAAGCCTCACAATCTCTTTTTTCCTGCTGTATAAAACTATTATCATCCAAGGCTCCTAGTACAAGGTCTCTTTCCTCATCGCTTTCGTAGACCATGTTTCTGAATGGATTCATATAGTCCTTTTGTCTGGAAACAAACACCTGATCAGACAGCCATTTTCGGGTTTGTATGGCTTCTGTGATAAGATTGTCCCATTGGTTTTGATCAAACAATTTTTTCGTAAAACCTTTCGACTCCAGCAGGCACTGGAATGCATGCTGGACTTTCCAAGTCGGGTATTCCGTTACAAGTTGCGAATAGTGACTATGAATATGATCCCAATCTAGGAGGCTCCCGTCTTTAATTTTTGAAATCAGATTGGAAAGGACACCGGAGGGCATCAGTTGACCACCAACATTTTTCCATTCCCATTTAATCGTCTCTTCTGGAATCAATGAATACAGCTCGTCCCAATCTGGGGTTTTATCCACTCCGAATAATTCTGATACCGTAGACACGGTATAGAAGACCAGCAGACGATGGTAGGTATTCCAAGCTTCCTGTATTTTTATCAATTGTATTGGGCGCTTGCTGTTTTCCCAACCATGAACCAAGATCTCAACCCCCCCAATCCGGGGATCCTGATTACGCAACAAGGCAGATCCCAGTTCGGCTGGATGAGCGAATGTATAGCACGAATAATCCGCATCTTGGGCTAAGAATGAACTTCCCATAGCCTTGGCCAGAATTGCAAGTCCTTCGTATATTTCCTGAATGCTGTCCGGAGCCAGATAATCATACTCCAAATGCTGGATTTTTTCTATCCGTTTATCCCTGTCTTTGTATTTCCATGCATTTCGTGCCAATGCATACATGTTGTACAAAAACCAGTACCCGGGCATTACCTGAATTCTATTCAGATGAACTTGATGGCTGATAAGGGAAAAGGGTAGGGGTATATGCAACTCAGCGGGATAATCTCCTTTAGCCAGAATGTTGAATGTAGCAAAGGTTGAATTATGCTTTAAACTGACACAGAGACCCGGCCAAAAGCCTCTACCAGCTACCAATTCTCCATCAGCCCCCCTAGAATTGTGATTTGAACCGACGGTAGCCCCCGCTGCCATATTACTTTGCCCCATAAGTAGGGCGGCACATAGAAACGAGTTGTTATGGTGCTGCTCATGTGCCGGAAAGATTAGGGAATTGAGCACCTCACAACAGGATATGGTGGAATTGCTTCCTAAATAAGAATTTATCAAGCGGGCTCCATATTTCAATTGGGAGTGGGAGGCCATGGCAAATCTAACCGCCTTCACACCATAAAAAACCCTGCATCCCTCACTGATAATTCCATTGACCAATTCACATCCCTCTCCGATCTGACAGGTTGCGTCAGGTAGGGAATGTATCGTTAGGTTCTTGAGTTTGTTTGCCCCTTTAATATAGGCATCGGAACCGATCCACACATCCTTGATAATTAGGCAGTTTTTGATAATGCATCGGTCTCCTACTTTTCCATAGTATCCCCTTTTATGGTCAAATCGATTTTGTGTAAGCTCAAGGAGCTTTTCTTGGAGTTGTTGATCTGTCCGGTATCTTGACCAAATCCAGGCATCGGCCGGCAGCATTCCACTAAAAGGCACAACCCGTCTGCCTCCGTTCTCATTGCATAACTCCAACCAAATTCGTATGGAAGGGTCTTCTCCCTCCTTAACAATTCCGTTACCAAATTTTGCATAATTTGTGGTGGACATTTCGTTGACATTTACCAAAATCACTTCATTTCCCAAAATATAGTGGGAAAGGTAGTGTACATTGTCAATTACAACATTGTCCCCGAGATCACAACTAATAATCGTACTGTTGTAAAGCCCTACCGGCATGCGAAGATTGTGGTACTCCAGATAACAGGGTTCCAGTTTTCCGATGCGGACCAGGCCGAAAAACTTGCAGTTTTTAACCAGTTCTGGACTAAAATCTTCCGCAACCAGTAGCTTGTTCCAGTCATCAGATTGGTTACGGTTTCTGACCAAAATCTCTATTTCCAAGGCATTTAGCTGACGGTGGTTTGTCCCGCTTCTGTTTTGTTTGTTTCGGAGGTAATATTCGTCTTCACCCTCAGGAAGGAATTCCGAAGGGACAAAATTGTAACCCAACGTGGATAGGGGAGATCTTCTGATTTGGTTCATAATATTTCGGGGTAAAAAATTACTCTACAGTGACTGATTTGGCCAAGTTTCGTGGTTTATCCACATCGAGCCCCTTTGCCAACCCCATATAATACGCCAATAACTGAAGCGGTACCACACTTAGCAGGGGGGCTATCAGTTCATCAGCAGCAGGAACCACCATCACATCATCCGCGATGGAGATAAACTCAGCATCGCCTTCGGATATTACTGCTAAGACCTTTCCTTTTCTTGCTTTGATTTCTTGTGCGTTGCTCATTATTTTTTCGTGGTAGGCGTCTTTGGTGGCAACAAATACAACTGGCAAGGATTCGTCTACCAAGGCAATAGGACCATGTTTCATTTCGGCTGCCGGATATCCCTCTGCATGAATATATGATATTTCCTTTAATTTTAATGCACCTTCCAGAGCGATGGGGAAATTATACCCTCGGCCCAAATAAAGAAAGTCCCGGGCATCCTTGTATTTTTCAGCCAAAGCTTGAATGTTATCCGCTGATTGGAGTATAAAGTTTATTTTTTCAGGGACTTCGTTAAGTTCATTAATTAAGTGAAGGTACCGGACCTGATCAATACTGTTTTTAGCATAGCCAACCTTGATGGCAATCATCATTAACACCACCAATTGCGCGGTGAAGGCTTTTGTGGATGCTACTCCAATCTCAGGGCCAGCATGGGTGTAGGCACCGGCATCCGATTGGCGCGAAATGCTTGAACCTACCACATTGACTACACCAAAGATGAACGCTTTTTGCTTCTTCGCCATTTCTATCGCTACTAGGGTATCCGCTGTCTCCCCACTCTGCGAAATAGCAATAATCACGTCCCCTTCCCTGATTACAGGATTTCTATAGCGAAATTCCGAGGCATATTCCACTTCTACTGGGATCCGGCATAATTCTTCGATGACATACTCGGCCACCAACCCGGCGTGCCATGATGTGCCACAGGCGATTATTATGATTCTATTAGCAAGTGTTAATTTATCCAGGTGTGGATCTACTCCACCCATTCGAATGGTCCCCAACTGGGCATCCAGTCTTCCCCTAAGACAATCGTATACACTTATTGGTTGTTCAAAGATTTCCTTAAGCATAAAATAATCGAACCCCCCTTTCTCTATTGCGGCCAACTCCATGTCAAGCTGTGTAATAAATGGGGTAATTCGCTCATTGCCCAGATTTTTCAGGATTAATTCATCGGGTTTGACGATGGCTACCTCGTAATCGTTGATGTATACCACTTCCTTGGTATATTCGATAATAGGTGACGCATCGGAAGCAAGAAAATGTTCCCCTTTTCCAATGCCAATAACCAAGGGGCTTCCTTTTCTGGCCGCAATCAATGTTTCGGGATCATCTTCATCGACTAGAATGATTACATAAGCCCCCACCACTCTCCGAAGCGCAATCCTAACTGCCTCTTCCAAAGAACCGGCGTGATGTATGTGGATGTCTTCAATAAACTTCAATAAAACCTCCGTATCCGTATCACTGTCAAACTTATATCCCTTGTTAGTCAATTCTTGTTTTAATAGAGCATAGTTTTCAATGATGCCATTATGAACCAACGCAAGCTTTCCATTACTTGAACGGTGTGGATGCGCATTACGGTCGGAAGGTTCTCCATGAGTGGCCCAACGTGTATGGCCAATGCCCGTTTTCGATGAAAGGGAAATTCCCAGTAGACTGTCTTCCAAAACAGCTACCTTTCCCATTTTTTTATATACCTGTACACCTTGGTTAACCAAGGCAATCCCTGCGCTGTCATATCCCCGGTATTCGAGTCGTTTGAGGCCTTTTAAAATTAAGGGATATGCTTCCCTTTTTCCCGTGTATGCAACAATTCCACACATAATAAATATCTAAATGAGATTCTGTAAAAATGAAAAGTAGATTTTGAGCTCAAAAATTAGGCATAAAAAAATTAATATCACAAATTTAAAAGCAATCTAATTTGTTTACGAATTATTATAAAACCAGTCCTATGTGTAAATTTTTATTAAAGTATTGATGGTTTTAATGTAAAATTGATAATTTAACCAAACATGGGATATAATAAATATAAACTTCTGCTAGTTTTCAGTATGTATATTAGAACTCACCTTAATTGTTAAAATAATTATTAGATAAATTTCTGAACATAAACCAAATAAATTTTTAGAAATCGATTCAGATGACAGTTCTACTGGAAATAAATTTAAAGGGTTTATATTTTAGGGGAAGTCAAAGAAGTATGTATGAAGAAAAATGTATCTTTAGAAGTTATCTGAAAGACAGATAAAATAGAATGACAAGATTAAAGCCCAAACTTGTATGATAAAAACCCCTGTATTCGGTTCTTACCCAATGTTGGACTGGCTTCAAGCAAGTCCAAGTCAGCAGGCACTTGAAGATGCCACCATGGTCGTAACGAAAACCCAAGAATTAGACCGCATTGACGTGATAGCAGATGGAGAACTTAGGAGAAGACCGGATCCGGTACATCCATCCCGATTGTGGTTTTTGGATGCTTAAGCGTTCCATTGCCGACGCTAAAATCAGGGTGCTCACATTGGGAAGAGATTTGTTTGAGGGCAAGCGCCAATAAATCAATTTTATTTGAAACCCATTAAATCTATTAGTGGCAACTAATAGTTGTCGGGGTTTCAATAGTTGCTTTCCAAAAAATCTCATTGATACTTCCGTTATTTACCAATTGGATTAAAATAAATTGAGACTATCGGTATATTCCTGGACTGGAAAAAAGTAAAGAGGGCCATTTTAGCCCTCTTTTTAATTTTGTAAGAAATCAATCTGTGAGAAAACGGGTTTGAATTTTAGCTTCCAATTCTACACTCAAATCTTTTTGTCCGCTGCCCATGATTGAAAGTTCCCAAATCAGTTGGTATTTATACCTCCCAACCTTTCCTGTAGGTTCTACCTACAAACTGGTTTGCCTCTTCCAGATTGGTGATTCGCATGTTTTCCCCATCCCAAAGCATTTTTTTGCGGGCAAAGAACTCATTCTGGCCTTTGCTGTTTTCCCTTCGGAGCATATAGCTGCGAATTGCCAAATTACCCATTAACACGGTTTCAGTCATCGGTCCTGCATAGTCAAATGAGGAGGTAAGTGCTTTGTGTTCTTTGCTGTTGAAACCAGCCTTACAGGCATCCACCCAGAGGCGTTGATGTCCATATTCCGGTTCATCCACACTGCCTACTTCAGGACCAAATTCTGTTGAACCATCATTAAGATAAAGTTTGGGCATCATGGGGGAGCTGTCGTTGATATTGGTTGAAATAATCCCTTTTTCTCCAATAATCAATACACCGTTGGCACTATTTGCTCCCCCTATATCATGGTCGGCAGGGATGATGTCGGGATGGGAAGGACGAATACCTCCGTCACTCCAGGTCATTTCTATCCGTGATTTGCTTTTTGGAGTTTCATCAAAATGGAGTGTAATAAATGAAGCAGCAGGGCATCCTTCTGGATTGTAATCTGCTGTCCACATGTTGGAGTAAACCGCGCCTACACTGCATTCGGCATCTGTTGGGTATTTTAAGCCGAGGGAACGGAATGGTATATCGATTAGATGGCATCCAACATCACCCAATGCACCAGTACCATAATCCCACCAACCTCTCCAGTTGAAGGGATGCATATTGGGCGTGTAGGGCTTGGACGGAGCTGGTCCCAACCACAGGTCCCAGGCAAGATCATCCGGCTTTTTGCTGGCATCAGGCTCTGGCATTGGCCCTCCTTGAGGCCAAACGGGGCGGTTTGTCCAAACTTGTACTTTGGCGATTTTGCCCAACTTATCAGAATCAATCCAACCTTGAACTAATTTATGCAGTGGATTTGAGCCTCCCTGATTGCCCATCTGGGTGACGATTTTTTCTTTTCTGGCCATTTCAGTAAGCAACCTGGCCTCCCGGATATTGTGGGTCATAGGCTTTTGCACATATACATGCTTGCCCCGTTGCATGGCATAAGCGGCAGCCGGACCATGTACATGATCCGGCGTCGAAATGGTTACGGCATCAATATCTTTCTCCTTGTCCAACATCTCCCGATAATCCGCATAGCGCTTTGCATTGGGGAATGCTTCAACAGATCTGGAAGCAGAACCAGAAAAATGCACGTCACAGAGTGCCACAACTCGTTCACGGCCATTGACAGAGGCATTTTTTATGTCGCTGGCGCCTTTACCCCCAGCACCTATAGCTGCCAGATTTAACTGGTCGCTGGGGGATGTAAAGCCTACTCCTCCTAATACGTGACGGGGCACAATCATTATGGAGGAGGCAATGGCTGCATTTTTGATGAACTTTCTCCGGGAATTTCCTTCCGGATGATTTTTAGGTTCTTTCATGTCAATTGAATCAAGGTTGTTTAATAGGCCGTAAAATAGGAAAATTTTTTTTTTTATCCCAATTAATTCAGGTGGCCTGAAAATTGGAATTTTTATATTATAGGCAAGGTTATCCTTCGAATGAAGTTGCAACTAATTAATTGGCTAACGAAAATTTCAAACATCTAGATTGACCATTTTCTTGAGTTGGTGAATAAATTTTTTTAAATAGCAATATTATTAGAAATCTGTCGTTATGACAAGGTGCAATTTGTATTTGCGTTCCAGAAATAAATTCTTGAAATGGTATTTATTTTTTTAATTGAAATTATCCAAAATTAAATAATGATATTTATTAATGAAATTTTATGATTATTCAATTATTTTTTATAAAAAATATTTTTTTTTAACTCATAATTGGTTAATGGGGTAGTTCTTTTTATACAATTTAAATTAAATTACTATAACCCATTATTTTTTTGGAAATTAAAAATATATTGCAATCCGAAAACCAGTTTCGGAAAATAAGTTTAATTAATTGATCTTAATATTTATGTTTAAATCAGAGTATAATCCTCACTATGAAAAAAACTCAGTTTGTTCTCAAACCGCAATCAGGATTGGGAAATAGGATAAGGGCAATTTCTTCATTTATTTATATGAAAAATTTGGTTGATGCGGATCTTCACGTTATATGGGAGCCTGATAATTCGCTAAATGCGAATTTTCTGGATCTTTTTAAAAGTAATCCGAATTTTACCCTCTCGGAGTCTAGATTCAAATTCAATGTGTTTTTGACCCGAAATAAGTTGGTTAATAGCAAATTTTCGTTTCTCCGATCAATCGTTGGAGTTTACAATAATCTTATTATAAAATTAATCGGTTTCGATGTTTTGCTTCTTGAAAATGATATTAGCAAGAATAAATTGAACCTTATAACCGAAATCTGTAAACAAAATAAGAAAATTTTAATCATTTCAGGAGGTGATATACTAGAATACAAAGAGGGTGTTCAGTCTTTTGTGCCGACGGACGAAATCACCTCAACTATTAATAGGGAGCTACTTGGATTTAAAAAGCACATGATTGGCATCCACATCCGAAGAACGGATCATACTATTTCAATTGCAAATAGTCCACTTTATCTTTATGAAAATAAGATCTCAGAATATATCCAAAAGGTATCCGAAACGGGGTTTTTTCTTGCAACCGATGACCCTAATATAGAATCCCATTTTAAAGAGAAATTTCCTGGGCTTATGTTTACCCACGAAAAAACCTTCGGTAGGGATTCCAAGGAAGGGATTGTAGATGCGGTAATTGATTTGTTTCTTTTGTCAAAAACCGAAAAAATTTATGGATCTTATTGGAGTTCCTATTCTGAAATGGCGTCTATATTAGGTGATATAGAGTTGGAAGTCCTTCATTTATAGTTTCGTTTGCCCTATGTTTGGAATAAAAGTTATATACCCCGTTTTCTTTCTCGTTTTACTCGCTAGTTCGACCTTTGCCCAAGAGACGCGATGGTATGACCCATTGGCTCTGAGTGCTTCAATTCATGGTCAACTTCGGGGCACAGAAGGGTATGCCCGTCTTCCCGATGCGGCAGAGGCTCAGGTAAGGAAACCCGTATGGAACCTTTCGCGTCATACAGCCGGGATGGAGCTTCGTTTTGTGACCGATGCAGCCATGATTCAGGTGCGGTTTATTCCCACCGGTAATATCCAAATGGCGCATATGCCGGCTACTGGCGTAAGCGGATTGGATTTATATATGAAAAATGGCGGTGATTTGGAATGGGTGAGGGGATCTTATTCCTTTGGGGACACTGTCACCTACGTATTTCGAGTCAACCTTGCGGAACAAATGGAACGTGAATTTAAGCTCTATCTTCCGCTTTATAATGGTGTAAAGGATATGGAGGTAGGTGTGCCAACAGATAGATTGATAAAATTTATTCCCCCATCCTCAGAAAAACCAGTCGTCGTCTATGGAACCTCGATAGCGCAAGGTGCCTGCGCTTCCAGACCGGGCATGGCTTGGCCGGCGATTGTGGGCCGGGAAATAGGTCGTACGGTTGTTAATCTTGGTTTTTCCGGAAATGGTCGATTAGAGCCAGAGGTATTAGAGCATATCTCAAATACCGATGCTGCGGTCTATATTTTGGATTGCCTGCCCAATTTAGTCCCTTCGGTCAACTGGACGGAGGATGAAATAAAAAAAAGGCTGAACCATGCGGTACGTTTTCTTAAAGGAAAGCATCCCGATACACCGGTCCTTTTGGTCGAACATGCAGGCTATTCAGACAGCTTGACGGATAGGGAAAGAGATGAGGCGGTTGGCCAAGTCAATACCTGGGTCAGAGAAGTATACAAGGACCTGCTTTTCGACAGCATCGAGGAAATTTATTTATTGGCAAAAGAAGATATCCAATTGGATATGGATGCTACGGTGGATGGGACGCATCCCTCCGATTGGGGAATGCAGCAGATCGCTTCGGCATATGTGGAAATGCTGAATGAAATTTTGGAAGATTAGCTCGTCCATAAAACAGTTTCATCATTTGACGGCCAAAGGCAGCAGTGACCCAGATGGAGATACGGTATCGTATCGATGGTTTATCTATAATGAAGCGGGGGGATATACAGGAGATTCTATCCTAACCAATCCTACTAGCCAAGTGCTCAAATTTTATATGCCAGAACTGCCAAAGGGAGTTGGCGATGCAATATTCGTTTATAAGTTGGATGGAAATATCCAAATGTTGATTGGCAAATGCGAGTATAGGAAGAGTTTGGCGAAAAAGGGAATTGGCCATTGGAAGTTCCCCGGTAGCCCAAGCGTTGTAGATTTCAATTAATACAATTTTAAGAATCAGAAGTTTTTCCCACGCATTTTTGATCTTTAATTTTTGGATGAGCAGAAGGAAAGTTTATATTTGACACCGTAGAACAAATATTGGATTGTAATCAATTAGTTGACATTACTCGTCTTTTAGCTAAACCCCTTAAAATCACCCCATGAATAACGCCATTATTTCTCCTCAACAGCGTTTGGTTTCCCTGGATGCTTACAGAGGCATTACCATGTTTTTATTGATTGCGGAAAGTGCGTTGATCTATCGGGCACTATTGGAACTCTTTCCCGAAGGTACCGCGCTTCACGGTCTTTTCTTACAATTTACCCACCACCCTTGGAATGGACTACGGTTTTGGGATCTTATTCAACCTTTTTTTATGTTTATTGTAGGGGTGGCGATGCCATTTTCACTTAACAGACGATTGGCTGTATCCTCAGACAGAAATAAAGTGACCCGGCATATTCTGAAACGCTGCCTGCTTCTATTCCTTTTTGGAACTGGACTTCATTGTTTTTATAGCAAGGAACTGGTTTTTGAGCTCTGGAATGTTTTGACCCAGCTTTCATTCACTATTTTGTTTACATATTTATTTATAAGGCAGCCCGCTAAAGTTCAATTTGGAGTTTCAATTGCCTTATTGGTGTTGACGGAGTTGATGTATCGGTTTTATAATCCAGACACTCCCTTTGTTAAGGGTGAAAACTTCGGTTCTTACACGGATATGATACTTATGGGTAAGATCAACAGCGGAGGTTGGGTGGCGATTAATTGTATTCCTACGGCGGTGCATACGCTTTGGGGGGCAATGTGCGGAAACTATCTGCTATCCGACAAAACCAATATCGCTAAAGTTAAAACATTTGTATTTGCCGGACTGATCAGTCTGGTGATTGGTTATGGTATGGATTGGTCCGGTGTTACCCCCATAATCAAACGCATCAGTACAACTTCATTTGTATTTGCATCAGGTGGATGGGCATTACTGACCTTGGCATTCTTCTACTGGTTGGTGGACATGAAAAAAGTTCAGTCGTGGACATTTCCGTTTATAATTGTGGGAATGAATCCGATCTTTATATACCTGTTTGCGGGTCTTTTGGGAAAATGGCTCTTTGATTTTATCAGTATTTTCAGCTATGGGTTCCTTGGTCCGCTTGGGCTAAACGAAGCAGTCCTTTATTTCCTAAATGCCTGTTTTACCTTGTGTGCTTTGTGGTACCTATGTTATTTTCTCTACCAAAAGAAAATATTCTTCAAAATATGATGCAGTTGGTGTAAAAAACAGTTTATCCAATTGTTTTTTGCCCTACCTTGAAATAATTTTACTAGAGTTTCGCCAATAAAATCGTTTTCAATAATCCATTATGAGTAATAACAGAAGAGATTTCCTCAAACTTTCAGGCATCACAGGCATGGGCTTGCTGGGTGCTGGACTTTCCGGGTTCACTCCCGAGCAGCTCGATCAAGTACACGCCCAAAGCCAGCGCAAACATGTTCAACGGTTCAACATGTCTGGATTTGCAGCTCCGAAAATTAATGTGGTTCGGGTCGGAGTTATTGGATTGGGCATGCGTGGCCCAGGAGCAGTCAATCGATTGAGCAAAATAGAGGGAGTTGAAATAAAGGCGCTTTGTGACCTGCGACCCGAAATGGTCGACAAGGTAGTGAAAAGCCTCGAAGGTACCTCCCACAAGCCCGAAACGTACAGCGGATCTGCCTATGCCTGGAAAAAGATGGTAGACAGGGATGATTTGGATTTGATTTACATAGCCACACCATGGCAATGGCACACGCCAATGGCTGTATATGCTATGGAAGCGGGCAAACATGCAGTGTCCGAAGTTCCAATAGCCATTACTCTTGAAGAATGCTGGCAACTGGTGGAAACCTCTGAACGAACCAAGAAGCATTGTATGCAACTAGAAAACTGCTGTTATGATTTCTTTGAATTAATGACGCTAAGCATGGCTCGGGACGGGTATTTTGGTGAAATTCTCCATGGAGAAGGGGCCTATATCCATGATTTGCTGGACTTGAATTTCAAAAAAGGCGACGGGTACCACGAAATGTGGAGGCTACAGGAAAATTACAGGGACGGAAATATCTATCCAACCCACGGGTTGGGACCGATTTGTCAGATAATGGATATTAATCGGGGAGATCAGATGGACTATCTTACCTCACTCTCCAGTAACGATTTTCATATGCGGGCCCACGCTGAGAAATTGGCGGAGGAAGACAATTTTTATGCGACCTATGCCACTAAGAAATATAGAGGCAACATGAATACTACGGTAGTGAAAACCAAAAAAGGCAGATCTATCATGATTCAGCATGACGTATCATCTCCACGTCCTTATTCACGTATTCACCTTATCAGTGGCACGAAGGGCATGGCTCAGAAGTGGCCAACCGAAGGTGTTTCCTCGGGACACGGCTGGCTGAAAGAGGAGGATATGACTGCTCTTAGAGAAAAATACACCCCGGAAATCGTCCGAAAAGTTGGAGAAATGGCCAAGCAGATCGGTGGACACGGCGGTATGGACTTTATGATGGACTGGAGATTGATTGACTGCTTGCGAAATGGACTTCCTTTGGACCAGGATGTGTACGATGCGGCATTGTGGTCTGCCATCACTCCATTAAGCGAGTGGTCGGTAGCCAATAGATCCAATTCCATTGATGTTCCGGACTTTACAGGAGGCTCATGGTCAAATAACTCCCCTGTGGACATAACGCTTGCGGGTGGAGGAACTACAGGTGTCCGGGTTTAACTATTGACAGTTAATTTGACTCATCTAAAAGAGAAGAAGGACAAGCGCAGATCGGCTTGTCCTTTTATTTTTTGAAGCCTTTTGGCGAATGTATTGAAATTTTTTTTACCTTATTTTACAAACACTGACCTTAACCACATGACACGTATCATTCATGCTTTTAGTTTCCTCGTTCTCTTACATTTTGTAGGAACATTCACGTATTCTCAAACCGCCTACTTCCCAGAAAGAGGTCATTGGGAAGAAAAGCAGCCGGAAGAATTGCAAGTAAATGCCGAGAAGATCCGGGAAGCGATTGCGTTTGCCGGGCAGGCAGAAAGTGAAGCAGATAAAAACCTAAAAATCGCACATTACCTGGGCGGGTTTGGGCGGGAACCTTTTGGCTTTCCCGTAGGTCCGATGAAGGATAGGGGAGAAGCGACGGGCCTGATTATATATAAGGGGTATATTATCGGCAAATGGGGAGATCCGGAGCGGGTTGATCTGACTTTTAGTGTTGCTAAAAGCATTCTATCTACCGTGGTAGGCCTGGCCGTGGATATGGGATTGATCGGAAGTGAAAAGGATTTGGTGCATCCGTATATGGCACCTATCATCCCGTTTGATCCCCAACTTGCCTACCGCAATAAGGCAGACCACCTGACACAGGAAGATGTATTTGAGTTATTTGACACAGAACATAACAAGAAAATAACATGGGAACACCTGCTCAGACAAACATCAGATTGGGAGGGAACACTATGGGGTAAGCCAGATTGGGCAGATCGGCCCCAGAATAATACATCCGAGTGGCTTGACAGAAAAAGAAATGAGCCTGGATCTGTCTATAAATACAACGATACCCGTGTAAACGTTTTGGCACTTGCGGCACTTAACGTTTGGAGAAAACCACTGCCAGTGGTTTTAAGGGAACAAATAATGGACAAAATTGGAGCAAGTCCCACCTGGCGATGGACTGGCTACGAAAATTCCTACATCGTCTTGGACGGTCAGGTGGTACAGTCTGTTAGTGGCGGGTCGCACTGGGGAGGGGGTATGTTTATCAATGCCTATGACCAAGCCCGGTTTGGTTACTTAACCCTGCGTAATGGAAAATGGAAAAATGAACAGCTTATTTCATCCGACTGGATTTCCAAATCCAAGACTCCAACTGCGGTGCAGACAGGATATGGATTTATGAACTATTTTCTGAATACCGATAGAAAGGAAATTCCCGCAGCACCTGAGTCTGCCTTTTTTCATATCGGTGCGGGAACCAATATGATTTATGTCGATGACGAACATGATTTGGTAATAGTGGCCCGATGGATTAAAAACAGTGAGAAGGCGAAATTGGTGGAATTGATTTTGGAGGCATTGCCTGAATAAAGTTAAATATTGTGGAAATCGTAGCGTAGTCGGGAGCCCCTATACATGATTTCGGATTTATGATTTGGAAAGTGAAATGAATTTGCACAGCCCTGAAACGGAGAAGTAGTATAGCCTGGGGTGTAGCAGTAGCGGAGCTCCAGGGTAGGAAAGAACATCTCGATGGTGTTTTGGAAGCGGGGGCGGTTGAACACCTTACTGTTTCCGCCAAAATGCGATTTTCTTAATCTCTGACTATCTAATGTAGATAGAACACGGATTTGGCGGATGATGCGGATTTATACTGATTTTATGGGTCGTGATGCAGAATTGTCAGGTTCCGAAACAAGACACCGTACCAACCGGTTTCGGGGTTGGCGATAAGGGGTGGTTGACTTAACGGCTATGGCGGCCGAAACGAAAACTATATGAAATTCCTGAATCCCCGGGATGAAACCCGGGGCTATTAAATCAGCCATCCCGCTGGGATTTTTTAGGACTGACCGGGTAGCTATGATTTGAAATCATATTGAAAATGATTGATTAATATCCTTCTGCCTCCCTTAATTTCTGGAGAACCTCTTCCAATTTTCCCTGCTCTTTGTACAAAGACAAATCGAAAATTTCAACCCGTTTAAAATCGATAGGGTGGCTTTCGCTTTGAAGGGAGATGTATCCTTCAGAGATTAGTTGACCGTCTACTTTTACATCAGGATTATGGTTGCTGACATTCCCGCCACCCATTTGAGGCTTATGGTAGGTAAGCACAGTGTCTCCTTCAAGAATGTGATGGATGATGGAATCTCCCAACACTAAAAAATCCGCCACTACCCATTGCTCTCCGTGGTAGGTTTTCGAGCTGGAATTTAGACAATGAGACGTAAACAATTCTCCATCAATCACAACGTTGGTGCCCGGCGTACATAAATTGCTGGTTGGTCGGTTGTTTTCTCCGTCTCCACCTAAGAGTTGGCCTTCTATGGAAATGGGGAAATCCTGATCTCTAGTCATCGTTTCAGGGTTTTGACCGTGAAGCATTACACCCGAATTCCGAAGTGCCCAACCTTCCCCGGCGGGAGCCTGCTCGCCGACAAAGCGATATTCAACCCGATAAAGGTAGTAGGAAAAAGGTTCATCGAAGAAGATGTGGCCGTATTGCCTGTCGAAATCATCATATCCATCATATCTGACTTTCATTAGTCCGTCCTCAACCCGGAACGTATTCTCAAAGTTTACATCCAATTCGTGTTTGGCAATTTTGATCCTCCAACCCTCCATATCCTGACCGTTAAAAAGGGATCTCCATCCATCCGAAATGTTGATTTCTTCGGTTTTATCAGGATTGGAGCACGAGATTAGGCTTAGAAAGATTGCGAAAAGCAATAAACTGAAATGCTTCATAGGAAATTTAGATTTTTAATAGATGTTGAATTTAGTCAAAAAATGTGCTTTTTTGTAGGAAACAGGTTTATATTTTCGAATTCCAGCATTTTCTGTACAGATATTGCTCTACAATATTTTGAAAAGAAGTAGATTCTTTTTTTCTTGGTAATCAAATGCCTTACGAAGATCAAAGATACCGCTGCACTAACTAATAAATTGCAGGGAGAATGTTCTCGCCTCCTTAATAGTCTTAGAATGAAAGTGATTCCGTTTGTACTGCTATCTATTCTTTGGGTATTTCCCACTTTCGGTCAGGAAGAAAAGATAAAAATCGCACGCTTGAGCCAAGGCGATAGTAGCGGTCTGGAATTGATTCGTGAGGAATTTGGAAAAAGGAATCCTGGATATGATATGAGGTATTTGTCGGGAGTGGATGCATTGCAAAAACATGACCTAACCCAGGTAATTTTTGTCCAAGAGGGGGGTGGGACTGCCATTCTCCGTTCGTCAGCCGATCAATATGAGTCTAGCAAAGTATCTGTTGGCGATATTCTATTATTGAGAAAAGGAGAAACTCTTGAAGTGGATAGTTTATTGGGTCTTTTGGTATTTACCGTGCCTGAAAAGCCGAAGGATCACTTACCAGCTTTTGTGAGACCGGACTGGGATCCAAATATTACGGATGAGCCTGGGGGCTGTGCTACAGAAACCAATGCATACAGACGGATTCTTCTTACATGGAAAAAGGAAGTGGGAAACTATGTTTACCATGCCATAAACGCCCACCGGGTGCGCATTATGGATTCATTTAGCCATTACCACCCCGAAACGATTGGTTTTGATGAATTTTATTTGGTGCAAATGGTTCTTCCAGACGCAAAACTGATTACTTCCGAGAAGGTAGATTTACTCTCAAATCCGGAAAATGTGACTAAAGATCAGGTTCAAGACCTTTTTAAGGAGTATACCTTGGAAGTAGGTGATTTGGTTTATTTGCCGAGGGGAGTGATGCATAGAGGGGTTGGAGGCGTTTTGGCCCAGGTGATCACTGTGCCTGGTTTTATTCCCGGAGCTGAATATGGAGTGGACCACTTTATTCGTGAAATCAACGAAAGGCTTAATCTTCGGGGCAATGAGGCACTACCCTTTAACAGGCAAGCATCCGCCTTTCAGATAATTAAGTGACAAAGAAACTTTTATTTGGTTTATGGGTAGAATCGGCAAAGAAAGGGGACAGATCTAAGGGAATTAGTCGGATTTTTTGGTAGTTTTGAAGATGGTAATTATTGTTTATGGCGTTACAGGATGCGGTAAATCCACTGTAGGCCAATTGCTTGCTGAAAAATTAAATTTCCCATTTTACGACGGGGATAATTTTCATCCGATTTCCAATGTCGAAAAAATGCGAAAAGGCATACCGCTCACCGACGAAGACCGGATACCTTGGTTAAATAATTTGCGAAGCAATATTCAAACCTGGGAACGAAACGGAGGTGCAGTTTTGGCCTGTTCCGCTCTGAATGAGAAATATAGAAAAATCTTAAAAAGGGGGAGTAATCCGATTTGGGTCCTTTTGGACGGGAGCAAGGAGCTGATTCAAGAGCGCTTGGATGCCCGCATTGGACATTTTATGAACCCCGCCCTGCTTGAATCCCAATTTGCTACCTTGGAAAAACCAACTTATGGTGTTAAAGTTCCGATTGATAAGTCTCCGGCAGAAATTGTGGAGCAGATATATTTACTTTTAAAAAACATGAATGAATTGTCTTCATTTGGCGTAATCGGAATGGGAGTAATGGGGAAAAGCCTTGCCCTAAACTTATCAAATAACGGTGTTTCCCTTTCCATATACAACAGGCATGTTCCAAATAAAGAAGAAAGGGTGGCGGCGAAGGTTTTGGAACAGTTTCCAGATCAAAAAAATTTCTTGGCGTTTGACGATTTACCTTCCTTTGTGAATTCACTATCTTCTCCCAGAAAAATCTTATTGATGATTCCGGCAGGACAGGCAGTGGACCATCAGATAGAGGAATTAATTCCGCTGCTTTCCCCCGGCGATATTATTATTGACGGAGGCAATTCGTATTATAAGGACACAAACCGCAGAGTTGGCTATCTTGAAGAGAAGGAACTACTCTTTGTGGGAACGGGCGTTTCTGGAGGTGAAGAAGGTGCCCTTAAAGGCCCTTCCATCATGCCAAGTGGTCCAAAAGAAGCTGTAGATAAGGTACTTTCCCTATTTGAAAAAATTGCAGCTAAGGACAAATCAGGGAAGCCATGCACTGCATATATTGGGCCGGAAGGTTCTGGGCATTTTATAAAAATGGTCCACAACAGCATCGAATATGCGGAAATGCAGGCCTTGACGGAAGTTTATTTCTTGATGCGTAGGCACTTGGGAATGAATCCCAAAGAGATTTATGAAGTTCTTACAACGTGGAGAGAAGGGGAAACATCAAGTTACTTGTTGGAAATTACGTGTGACATCCTTAATACCTACGAAGGTGATGGATTGTTATTGGATAAGATTCTGGACAAAGCTGCCCAAAAAGGAACTGGGGGATGGTCAGTAACTACCGCGTTGGAATATGGGGTTCCCTATGGCGTTTTATCGGAGGCGGTTATGGCTAGGGCTATCTCTTTCAAAAAAGCAGAAAGAATAAAAGCTTCGCAAGTCTACGGACATAAGCCGAAAGCAATTTACGGAGATAGAAGCGATTTTTTAGATTCCATGAAAGAGGCCTATCAGGCTTGCAGAATCATCAATCACGAAGTAGGCTTTGGTCTGATGAAGGCTGTAAGTGATGAACATAAGTGGGACTTGAATTTTTCCGAAATTGCCCGCATATGGACTAATGGATGTATCATCAGGTCGAGCTTAATGGAATCTGCCGTAGCTTGGTTTTCAACATCGGACAATTTGTTAATGCATACAGCCGTTATCGACCGTATGAAATTATCCCATCAGAAACTAGCTTTTGTAGTCGGGGAGGGGATTAAGCATGGACTGGCACTGCCTGTATTTTCCGCTGCGATCAATTATTTCCTTGGTGCTATCACTGCCGAAAGTCCAGCGAATCTAATCCAAGCCCAAAGGGATTATTTCGGAGCGCATACCTATGAACGGGTGGATGCTCCTGGGGGGAAGCATTTTCATACTGACTGGAAGGAGTAGATGAGGTTGATGGGTTTATAGGTCGATGGGTTTTTGGGTTTCATTCAACCAATCAACCTATCGACCCATCGACCCATCAACTTTTAACAATTAATTCGGAACAACTCTCACAATTCCTTTCCCTTCTACACCTGCATAGATCAGACCATCCGGACCCATCACCACGTTTCGGACACGTCCCATGCCGTCAATAACCCGTTCACGCTTCACTACCTTATTTCCTTCTAAGGTCAGTTTCTCCAAGTAGGCAAAGCTCAATGCACCTACCAGCAAATCTCCCTTCCATTCTGGATACTTGTCACTTGTCACCACAGCAAAACCACTTGGAGCAATAGATGGCACCCAATAGTATAGTGGTTGTTCCATTCCTTCCTTATGGGTCTCTTCTGTCAGGATTGTTCCATTATAGTTGATTCCATAGGAAATAACCGGCCAGCCGTAGTTGGCTCCCTTTTTCACGACGTTAATTTCATCCCCTCCGCGAGGACCATGCTCGTTCACCCAAACTTCCTTTGTTTCGGGGTGAATGATCATTCCCTGTGGGTTACGGTGGCCATACGAGTAAATTGCAGGCTTGGCTCCCTGCGTATTTACAAAAGGGTTATCAGAAGGGACTTTGCCGTCCTCATGCAAGCGATAAACCTTTCCTCCATCCCGTTTGATATCCTGTGGGTTGTTGTTCAGATCGCCCCGCTCGCCGATGGTGAAATACATATATCCATTCCCATCGAATACAATTCGGGAACCGAAATGAGAACCTGATTTTGAATTGGGTGCGGCTTTGTAAATTACTTCCAGATCGGTAAGGGAATTACCGTTTAATTTCGCCCTACTGATTGCCGTATGGGAGCCTTCCTCTTCGCCCTCTTCGGATGAATACGAAAAATAGATCCAGCCATTGGAAGCATAGTCGGGATGCAACGTGATGTCCAACAAGCCACCCTGACCCGCAGCTTTGATTGCAGGTAGTCCTTGGATGTTGGTTTTTTTACCGTCTTTAAAATGGATCAATTCTCCAGCTCTTTCGGTTATCAGCATGCTGCCATCCGGTAAAAAAGCCAGTCCCCACGGAACCTTGATGTCTTCCACTACCGTTTCTACGGTGAATTTGTCCCAAGTTAAATCGGTCACTTCGGGACCATTTGGAGGAGTCTGTGCGAGACAGGCCTGACTGCTAATCCAAAGCATTAAAATAATATATCGTTTCATGAAATAGGGTTTTTGGTTTAATTAATATTATGGTGATTACAAGGTACCAATTTTTGTCGGTATAGTATCTGAATTTATGTTAAGGGGTTATTTTAGTAAATCAGCTTTCATTTTCATGACCCGATCTTCCAACGTTTCTGAACTTAGACTGGATCGCAGCCAAAATCCATCCACCATAATAGGAAACCCAAATGGTGTAAACTGTATCGGACTTTTAAGAACGATCTTTTGTGAATTGATCCGTTGGACCGCCTGAAGTACCTTGTCCTTTTCCATCTGCAAGTCAAACACCTCACGGTGGGCTTGAAGAAGAAGCAGATTATCCGGCTCGTATTCCTCAAAGACGCCATAAAGAATTCCCGAATTTGATTGCAGGTGTTTAAGACCTATAGGTTTGCCCGGAAATCCCTGAAATACCATGCCAGAAATGGTAGCGATATCTCTAAACTTCCGTCTAGCCATCTCTGTTTCGTTGATGCTTGTCAGAATATCCTCTTCCAGGTCCTTTTCACTGAAAAGGTCCTCGGCAAGTGCATCTTCAATAGGTATGGGACTGTCCGACAGAAGTTCAAACCCATAGTCGTTCATAGCCATGCTAAAACTTATGGGATAACTTACTGAAATCCGGTAGGCAACCAGTGCCGCCAATACCTCATGAACCATCCGGCCTTCAAATGGAAAGAAAATCACATGGTAACCTTCCCTAGACCGGTTTTTTTCTATCAAAAATGTATGGCGGTCAGGAATCAGCGATAAACTTTGCTGAAGCTCCAAAAGTGGGGCGATAAACTCCACCTCTTCGCAATAGTAGTTATCATGAATTGCCTGTTCCAGTATGTTCCTCATATTGGCAGCTAGTTTGGAAGAAAGGGAGATGCGGCCACCCAAATAGGAGTGGATGTTATTACTCTTCCTCTTGGATAATTGTACCAATACGCTCAGGTCTTGTATGCTTAGAAATTCCAAGTTTCTTCCGGAAAAGAAAAATCGGTCTCCTTTTTTCATCTTGGCCACGAATGATTCTTCAACCATTCCTAGATATCCGCCATGTTTGAAGCGTACTTTGTACATCGGGGCACTTACAATGGTTCCCATGGAAAGGCGGTGGCGCATTGCGGTCCGCTTGTCTTTTACGTGGTGAATTCCTTCTTCGTCAATCTCAACTTTGGAAAACTCATCATAGCCGCTAAGTGATTTCCCCCCTTTCGTGATAAATTGAAGTATCCAATCGAAAGTTTCCTGAGTGATGTCACGAAAGGAATAGGTGCTTTTGACGATATCAAAAAGTCGGGCCGCCAAGAATCCGTCCCCAACAGAAAGGGTAACCAAAAACTGCACAAGCACGTCATAGCTAAGCTGCGGGGATTGGATGCTTTCCATGTCTCCGGTGTCCATGGCGTAACGCAGGGCTGCGGCCTCTATCAGTTCGAGGGAATTGGTAGGGACAAAATAGATGATACTCGGCACGCCGGGCCTGTGTCCGGAGCGACCTGCCCGCTGCATAAAACGGGCCACGCCCTTTGGGCTTCCGATCTGGATTACTGCTTCCACCGGCCTAAAATCTACTCCCAAATCCAGCGATGAGGTACAAACGACCAGTTTTAATTTTCCCTGATGTAGGGAATCTTCTACCCAAGTCCGGGTATGCTGGTCCAAGGAACCGTGATGGATTGCAACTAACCCGGCCCAATCCGGCCTTTTCTCCATAATATTTTTATACCACAACTCCGTCTGCGCCCGGGTATTGGTAAAAAGCAATACGGAATTTTGGGACTCAATGATAGGAAGTACTTTGTGAATCAGCCGAAGGCCCAGATGACCGGACCAAGGGTATTTATCCAATTCATCGGGATACACCGTTTTGAGCTGGATCTCTTTTTCAATATTCGCCCGGATAATGTTAGTTGGCAGATTTTCTCCTAGAAGAATGTTACAGGCCTGCTCCAAGTTGCCAATAGTAGCCGAAATAGCCCATAGTCGTATGGTGGGCTGACAAAGATTGCGGATATATGCCAATGCCAACTGAACCTGAACCCCACGTTTGCTACCGAGTAATTCATGCCACTCATCAATGATAATAGCTTTCACTCCTGAAAACAACTCAGCGTTTCCTTTTTGGGAAAGCAAAATATGCAGTGTTTCTGGAGTTGTTACCAAACATTCGGGAGGATTTCTTTTCTGCGCTTGTCGGGTTTTAGTGTCCGTGTCACCAGTTCTTACTGCAACCTTCCAAGGTAATCCCATGCTATCGCAAACCTCCTGCATAGCCCGTTGTATATCTTGACCAAGGGCTCGTAAGGGTGTTACCCAGATGACTTGAATGCCATTTTTTTTGGGCTTTCTCCATTCGTTTTTGTTTTCACGGATATAATCCAATAGGACCGGAATCCAAAGTGCGAATGTCTTTCCGCTACCTGTGGGCGCATTTAGTAGACCGCTTTTTCCATCCAAATAGGCTTGCCAAGTTTCGACCTGAAATGGAAATGGGGTCCACCCCTTGGAATCAAACCATTCCAGGCCTGGTCTTAGGTCATTATTTTCCATACAGGTTCAACAACGCCTTTAAATCATCGAGTGAATTAGCTTCGGTAGCTTTTTTGTCCTTTCTCCATCGGAGTATTCGGGGGAATCTCAAAGCAATTCCCGATTTGTGGCGGGGGCTTTCCTGAATACCCTCGAAAGCAATTTCAAACACCAGCTTTGGCGTTACAGTCCTTACAGGCCCAAATCGCTCTAATGTGTGTTGCTTTACGAATTTGTCGACCGACTTCATTTCCATATCCGTCAGTCCCGAATATGCTTTGGCAAACGGCACCAGTTGTTCCCCATGCCATACCGCCAAGGTGTAGTCACTGTATAAGTCAGCCCTTCGTCCATGGCCCTTTTGAGCATAAAGTAAAACTCCGTCAATAGTCAGGGGTTCGATTTTCCATTTCCACCAATTGCCCCGCTTTCTACCGGCTTCGTAGGTAGAGTTTCCCTTTTTAAGCATAAAGCCCTCTGCCTTTTGCTCTCGTGAGGTTTGTCTTAATTCCTGAAGTTCAGGCCAATTTTCCCTTTTGATAATATGGGAAAGCCTAAGTCGGGATGGGGGGTCCGGCGTAATGACTGATTCGAGAATTTGTCTTCTTTCAAACATGGGCTGGTCCCGAATATCTTTATAGCCAAATTCTAACACATCATATGCCATAAAGGAAATCGGTACATCTAGAAGCAGTTTTTTAGTCAGATTCTTTCTTCCGATTCGGGTTTGTAACACGCCAAAGGGTAGGGGAGCATCGTCCTGAAAGGGCAGTATCTCTCCATCCAAAACCAACCCGTCAGGAAGACTTGCGGCCATCTCGGTCAATTCAGGAAATTTGTCCGAGATCAACTCTTCACCTCTAGACCAGATGTAAATTTCCCCTTTACGCTTTATAAGTTGGCCTCGAATACCGTCCCATTTCCATTCAATCACCCATTCGCCAGGATCACCCAATGACACCGGGATTGCTTCTAGGGGGTGGGCCAAACAAAACGGATAGGGCCTGGAAAGGTCATCCTCCTGATTATCGGTAAGAATCAGCCTTTCAAAAGTCGTATTCAGGGGATCCCAATTCCCCATTAGCCGGTGGGATATTTCGGAGGTTTCTTTTCCGACTGCGGCCGCTACAGCTTGGGTGATAAGGTTTTGGCTGACTCCGATTCGAAAGCTTCCCGTCATTAACTTGTTAAAGACAAAGCGTTCTTCCTTGGAAAGCATCTGCCATGCTTGGAGGATTCGGGTTTTCTTTTCCTCTTCGGAAAGCGGTTTCATATCAGCCAAATAAGCAATCCAATAACTCAATGATTGGTGACTTTCCTGTATTGGATTTGGCAACAATAAAGCGATTGTTTCTGCCAAATCTCCAACAGTCTGATAAGACTCATCAAAGAGCCAGGGTGGGATGCCGGCTTTTTCCTGGCACCAAACCCGAAGCTGGGCTGTCGATATATTGCGCTTGGGTCGTTTGTGGGTAAACAAAGCTAAGGTCCAAAGCTTATCCGTATCCGGTGCCTCATCAAAGTAGTTTTTCAGAAACGCGACCTTATCCCCCGTCTTGTTGGTCTGGTCTAGTTGCGAAAAAAGCTTTGTAAATCGTTTCATTTAAAATAAATAAGTGTAAATAAAAAAAAAGTATCAAATGATTGTGGGAACGGATCTCTTTGCGTTATTTTAATGTTCACACACATAACATGAAGCCCTCAATTTCGTTTGAAATAAAAAAAGAATTCCCATGAAAATCATACCAATTCTATCTCTATTCGTTTTAATTTTCGCTTCATGCCAATCAGAAGACGAAAATTATACGGCAAATAGTATATCCTATGATCTTTTTCAATCAAGTGATTTTGACTACCAGGGTGTTGCCGAAATCAGAGAGTTGAAAAATGGGGAGGTGGAGATTACTGTTAAACTGAACGGAGCTTCTTCAACGGATGACTATTATTTTCCAGCCCACCTCCATTTTGGTTCCTATGATAGGCCTGATGCGGACGTCGCCTTTTTATTGAATCCCATAGATATTAGAACTCTGGAAAGCAAAACGGTACTTGGTACGCTTTCAGATGGCACGGCTTTAAACTTTTCGTCTTTCAAAAATTTTGACGGACACTTAAAAATTCATCTGGCCGATGAAGGGCCCGATTATTCAATCATCCTAGCGACCGGCAATATCGGAAAAAACGAAAATAGTATTGAAACCTTTAGTAGGGAACAACTTTCGATTTGTGTGCCATTTTATCCTAACCAGACAAATTTTTAACTAAAGATTAGTAGAATTAGGCACTTTCTCAATAATAGATATCTACGAACTATAAAGATGCTTCGATATTGTTAACACAAACCCCACCATCATCGATTATTTACTTAATCCCTGATCTAGCTAAAAGGATCACGAAGGACACAAAGAAGGCACAAAGAGTACAGAGTTTTTTTTAGATAATTCTCTGTGTTCTCTGAGTTATCTCCGGATTCTCTGTGGTTCTATTCAAAATCAACTTTGAAGGAAGCATCATTTGGAAGTAAATTTAAGTGAAGTGATTAATCGATGAGTTTTTGCTGGAATCATTTGGTGGTATGTAATAATGACCGAAAGTCTAACTCTGAAAATATATTATTTGTTTAAAAGCTGTTTTTACTTTTTAAACATAGTTCGATAATCAATTCCTTTGACATTTAGTGACGCGACAGCAATTTTAATTTATTGAATACTAGATAATTAGGTATTTTGCCAGTTAATTATTACTGTTTAATTTAGAGTTCTAGCCCAATTATTCATTATCAATTTAAAATTTTGGTTATTAATGACAAAAATATGACTTGATGATAAACAAAATTGTTTAACGTATGTTAGTAATATATTAAACAATTTGAGCATGGTTAATTTTAAAAAATTCAGTTTGCTGATTTGCTTTTTTCTCATAGTCAATCAGGATATAATCGGAAACAGACACTTTGATGAAAATCAGGAGTTTGATTTATCCATTCAAATTGAATCGCCAAATGGAGAGGATATTTTTGGTGGTAATTCGACTAAATCCTCCAATTTTCTGCATCTTCCCCACACATCCATTTACCTGAAATAAGTTAAGCCAATTATACCATAATGCGAAAGGGGGCTTCTGCCCCCTTTTTTTATTCTTAAATATACACTTTAAGTTATCGGGTTTTTTACCCGCTCTTTTGAGAATGCAAAAGCAAATTTTGTTTCACATTTTTGCTAAAAGTGCTTTCTTTAGGGCTGCTTTCATAATTGATATTTTTAAAGTTGTGCTACAACCTTGTGGTATTCCATTTCTGTTTTTAAATAGTTCTTCAACGCCTCATAATAAAAGGCCATTTCCAAAAAGTACTCAATAGTCGATATTTGCCCCAAAGTGAGAGATTTATCCGAAAGTTCAACATTATTTAAAGAAGAAAATAACGTTTGGTATTCGTCCAAAGTAAATTTTAAGTTTGTCATTCTCTCAACCTTCTGTCTAATATCATAATAATGTGTGGTGATGTGGTCTTGTAGGTTAGCTTCGTTTACAATTAATTCCGCTTGTTTTGTTTTTACTCAATCAAATAGTCATAATCGATTTTGGGATTATTTGGAGTTAATCTGGTTTTATAGTCCAAATTTTTGGCTTCCCAAAATCTGGTATTGGCTAGAATGGTTTTATTGTTTTTTTCGATGTTTACCAATACAGAATCAATGGAGGTCTGGCCATAGGATTTTGACGCGATAAGCATCAAGAAAATTATGAATTTTGAATTTTGAATTCACATATTCTGATTTCGCTATATTTTGACATAATATTTTTATTCCTTAAATATTCAACATTCATCATTCAACATTTATAATTTATCACTGCGATTAGCAAGAAAGTATACCACAGGCACAATGAAAATGTTAAGTAATGTTGATGTAAGCAGCCCGCCAAGAATGACTTTTGCCATAGGACTTTGTATTTCGTTGCCAGGCAAATCTCCTGCGATGGCCAATGGAATCAAGGCCAAACCTGCCGTCAGTGCAGTCATTAAAATCGGACTTAAGCGGTCTTTAGAGCCTTGGATGATGGTATCGTATAAATTCGATCCTTCGCTATTTAATGTACTGTAATGAGATACAAGCAAGATACCGTTGCGTGTCGCTATTCCGAACAGGGTAATAAACCCAATGATGGCCGGAATACTTAATATACCACTGGTAAAGTAGATACTCAAAACACCTCCGATAAGTGCCAAAGGCAAATTCAACAAAACAATTCCAGCAATTTTTACAGATTTGAATTCTTGGAACAGCAATAAAAAAATGACCAATAAAGAAAGTAGTGATGTTGCCATCAACGTTTTGGATGCTTCCGCTTCCGCTTCAAATTGTCCACCATATTCTACGTGATAACCTTCGGGCAATTCGATTTTCTCATTAATGATTTTCTGAATTTCTTCTACGGCACTCTTTTGGTCACGTCCGGCGACATTCACAGATACCACTGTTTTTCGCTCTACATTTTCCCTGTTTATGGTATTTGGGCCAGATGTACTTACTATGTCGGCTACATAATGCAGGGGGATTTTGTTTGATGAATTGTGAATTGTGAATTGTGAATTTTTACCCATTGACCATTGACCATTCACCATTGACCATTGACCATTCACCATTCCCCCTCTACTATTCACATCTATCAGTAAATCACCTAAATCTTCAATCTTTGCCCTACTTCCTTCATCCAATCTCACGATCAAATCAAATGTTTTGGCTCCTTCATAAATATCAGATACTTTTTCTCCCGCGATCGCGGCATCTATAAATTCATTGAATGCTCCGATGGTAATTCCGTAATGGTTGAGTAAGTCCCTATTAGGTTTTATTTGAATCTGCGGAATTTCAACCTGCTGTTCTACGTTCAAATCAACCAGTCCTGGAATATCTTGGATTTCATTTTTTATTTGGTTGGAAAGAGAAAAGAGTTTGTTCAGGTCCCCTCCAAAAATCTTTATGGCAATATTTGCCCGTGTCCCAGATAGCATATGGTCTATCCGGTGACCAATTGGTTGCCCAATCGTGATATTCGCTCCTGTCACTCCGGAAAGTTTTTCCCTCACTTCTACCATAAAATCCGCCCGGCTCCTTTCCCCTAACGTAAAAGGAGCGTCTATCTCAGCGGAGTTTACACCCTGGGCGTGTTCATCCAACTCCGCCCTTCCGGTTCTTCGGGTGGTAATTTTTATTTCGGGAACTGTAAGCAACGCTTTTTCTATATTCGTGCCAATTTTATTGCTTTCTACCAACGATATTCCTGGTAAACTCACCGCACTTACGACCAGAGAACCTTCATTGAATTCGGGCAAAAAGCTTCTGCCCAACTGCATGAAAGCCAAAATGGCTAATGCGAATAGGCCAATACTGAAGAAAACCACAGATTTTTTCCACCCCATTATTTTTTCCAATAACCTGCCATAGTGGTTCTGCAATCGTTCTACCAACCAACTCTCCCCCTGTTGTTTTTGTAACATCTTGTCGTTGGTAAGCAAATAGCTACAAAGCACAGGGGTAAGTGTAATAGAAACAACCAATGATGCGAATAGCGCAACGATAAAGGCGATACCGAGCGGAGCCAATAATTTCCCTTCCATTCCCGAAAGGAAAAACAACGGCAAAAAAGCCACGATGATAATAAAGGTGGCATTGATAATAGAATGTCTGATTTCAAAGGAAGCATCAAAAATGACGCTTAGCTTATTGGCCTGCAGTTGTAAGGGTTTTTTTGCGTTTTCTTTTAGCCGTTTAAAAACGTTTTCAACGTCTATAATGGCGTCATCTACCAAATCTCCAATAGCTATTGCCATACCGCCCAAACTCATTGTATTGATAGTGAAGCCTAACCATTTTAGAGTGAGCATGGCTACGATCAATGAAATCGGAATAGCAACCAGTGAGATTGCTGTAGCCCGCCAATTCATCAGGAATAGAAACAAAATGATTATAACAAAAGCAGTTCCTTCCAACAAAACCTTTTTTATATTACTAATCGACGCATTGATAAAGTCCGCCTGTCTGAAAATTCTTGTGTTGATATGAATATCACCGGTCAGGTTTTTCTGCAAATCGGCTACCGCCTCATCTATTTTGTCAGTCAGGTCAAGCGTGTTGGTGGCTGGCTGTTTCATTACAGTCATTATCACGGCCGGATTTCCTTTTAGCGAACCGTCACCAATTTTCGGCGCAGCACCAACTTTTATTTCGGCAACGTCTTCTATTTTTACGGGAACACCATTAATGCGTTTTACAACCGTTTTACCCAGTTCATCCACAGAGTTGGTTCTTCCTATTCCCTTGATGATGTATTCATTACCATATTGGTTGATTAAACCACCCGATGAATTTCCATTAGCATCTTCACCGGCTTTGAGCAGTTCGAATAGTGTGACATTATAGTGCTTCATTTTAGTGGGAGATGCCAAAATTTGATATTGCTTGTACTCACCGCCAATTACTATTACTTGTGCCACCCCGCCTGTTGCCAGTAATCTTGGGCGAACAGTCCAGTCCGCTATGGTTCGCAAATCCATTTGGCTCGTGGAATCAGCCGTTAAGCTGATAAGCATTATTTCACCCATAATGCTGGATTGCGGCGCAAGGGTAGGATTGCCGACGCCATTTGGAAATTTTTCGCCAATAACGTTTATTTTCTCATTGACGATCTGCCGGGCTATAAAAATATCAGTATCCCATTCAAATTCCACCCATACAATGGAAATCCCGGCTGAAGATGAACTTCGTACCCTTCGCACATTCGTTGCTCCGTTTACTGATGTTTCTATGGGGAATGTGACGAGCTTTTCAACTTCTTCCGGAGCCATTCCGTGAGCTTCGGTAAGCACAACTACAGTTGGAGCAGTAAGGTCCGGAAATACGTCCACTTCCATCCGAGAGGCTACAAACGAGCCAAACACAATCAACACCACCGAAGCTACTACAATGAGCAGGCGGTTGTTGAGTGAGAAATGTATTATTTTGTTTAACATAGTTGTCAATTGTCAATTGTGAATTGTGAAATGTGAATGGTGAATGGTGAAATGTGAATAGTGAATATTCAATTGCCCATTGCCAATTCACAATTCACCCCTGCCCATTGCCCATTCACAATTGTTGCCAATTCACGATTTTATTAGTCCACTAAGCAGCTTAAAACAAATCACCATATCAGCTCCAAGTAATTCAGAGTTTACATTTTTTAAGTAATCAAGGTCGGTGGCAACATCAAGTGCTGCATCAATCTCGATAAGAGAGCCTCTTGAAATTTCATAATACCGCTTTCTTTCTGTTTCAGATTTTCTTGAAGCCCCTTCCGCAATATTCAAGTGAACAGAAAGTGCCGCTCTCCTGATTTGAGATATCATACCAATTTTTTCTTCTTGTGGCAATTGATTTGATAATTTGTAACACTCAGCTACAAACTTTCTTTATGTTTGATAAACATCTAATTTTTGATGATTAAGCTTTAAGTACATAATGTTTATTTTTTTGTGAATTGTGAAATGTGAATTGTCAATCAGTGAATTGTGAATGGGTGAGCTGTCAATCAGTGAATTGTAAATGGGTGATTTGTGAATCTTCAATTCCCCATTGCCAATTCCCCATTCACCATTGCCCATTCACTAATGCTCATGCCCATGGACCGGCAATTCACCGGATGCCGAGGAAAGTTTAATTTGATAGGCTCCTTTTGTAACCACGCGTTCATTTTCGGCAATACCGGAAAGGACTTGTACATTTTCTCCGTCACTTGCACCGATTCTTATTTCCCGCTTTTGAAAACTTTCGCCACCTAATTGAATATATACATAGAAATTTCCTTGCTCTTCCATTAATGCTGAAACAGGAATTACTAAAGCGTCCGTAATAGCCGAAGATTTTAAATAGACTTCTGCCGCTGAACCAGAAATAAGATTTCCAATGTTGTCAATTTCAAAAGTGATTGGTAGAAAAGCCGAATTGGCAGTTGTGCTTCTACCGTAGGCAATAATTTTTCCGTTCAGCATTTCTGTGTCATAAATCTGTTCAAGCCCAATCGGTTTGAAATTCGCAGAGGAAATAGTTGGCAGTTTGCTAAAATATTTCTGCGAAACACTTGCTTGAAGCAGCAGTTTTTTATTCTCTGAAACCAGTGCTAGAGGTGTTCCTACTTCTACGAACTGACCTTCATTTACCAAAACATTTTTAACAAAGCCACTCATGGGTGAACCGATAATTTGGCCGGATGCCGAATGGTTTTTAGCTCGGGAATTAAAAACCGTTTCCGCATTTTCAAAAGCATTTTTGGCCTGCAAGAACAATGCTTCTGAGACGATTTTGTCCTTTACCAACTCATTAGCACGTTCGTAATCTGCTTTGGTTTTATCATAATTGGCCTTTGCTTCTTTGTATTTTGCATCCAGGTTGTTTTCAGTAAGATTCCCTCCTGAAATGGTAAACAAGGGAGTATTCGATGATACCTCTGAACCGATTATTGTCTTGTTGCCTGTGAAGTTTACGAGACCGCTTGCACTGGCTGCAATCACCTTTTCATCACCCGGCGCTGGGAGTATTTGCCCACTTGTTTTGATAATTTCGGAAAAAGCTGTTTTGACTACAGGAGCATTGGCAAATTCAACCTTCCATGCTTGTTCTTTCAGGTAGGTAATTTCGTCAGAGATGACTGTTTCCGTCCGATTATCCAGTGCAGAATGTTCATCTGCAAAAACTATAATGTTATCAATAACAATTTGGTCAGTATAACTTTCGGTTTGAATATCAAAAACCAGCGTACCAATTCCGGCTGTTTTTGGAGCTAAAGCCAATCTAAAAATACCTGGAGAGCTTGCTGAATCCGCGCTGTTCCGTAAGCCGGTTTCACCAACAATCAGGCTTACAGTTATTTTGCCCGTGGTTAGGGGAAAAAACTGATCACCTAAAATGGTAAAGTGGGCAGCAAAGTTGGATTTGCTGCCTACTACAAGTGGCTTAAACTCAACAAAAAGTTCTGTTTTATTGGAATATACGGTATAAGCAAGCGGTTCTAAACCGCCCGCTCCGTGATCATGACCGTGATTGTCTGCTGTTTTGTCGGCGCAACCTACAAATAGCATAGCAAACACAGCCATCAAAATCGATGGTGCCTTCATTATTGGTGAGAATTTAAAGTTGATTAGTGCTGATGGCTACCGTCTTCGTGACTGTGTCCGTGTTCTTCCACAGTTTTTAAAGTGGAACTGTCGCTCCCGACCTTAAATTCTTCCTGATGGTGTTCAGCATCATCATGGTCATCGTGTACGGATCCATCTTCGTGTTCATGCGTTCCGCTGGTATGCCCGTGGGCATCGCCATCGTGAGAATGTTCGCTGTTTTTTTTGTTTCCACATCCGGTAAACAAAAAGGCTGCAATAGCCAATGATAATAGGTACTTTGTCATCGTTTAAAATATTAGATAAATAAAATAGAAAATTCACTTGTCGATTGATCCAACAAGGAAAAGCATCCTTTAAAAAATTAAAGGATATTAAACGATGGAAATTGGAGGGGCTCGAAGCCCACACGGAAGGAAAATTTGTGAATGGTAGTATACGGGAGCGTTGGGAGGTGCATTTTGCCGGACATCAATGATTACCTGCTGAAAAATAAAATTTGAAGTATGGAGTGCGGTAAACTGGGGGATGTGTTTAGATATATTGTTAGTAGAAATGTGACTTGTCAAAAAAGTCAGGCCTTCCGCACCGTGCTGAATTCCAGAAAATAAATGAATCCAATCATCACTATCATCTTCGTTATCGGTGTCGTTATTGTGATGGTGTCCTTCATGGTGATGATGTGACACTTCGTTATGCTCAAAATCGTGGTGGTGATGTCCAATGAAGTTATGCGCAAGCATTAGTGCGAGTGCAGAGTATAACATCAATATAGACACAAATTTTTTGAGCATTGAATCCAAAGATACGATTAATTTTAAATAAATAATCGTTTAGGGCTGGGGAAACTTGGCCCTTATTGTCAGCTCTTATTTTCTGGTTTTGTCTGCCTATTTATTTACTTTCTTTTTACCATAAGCAATAACTCTTCCCCCCATCTCCTATTTTACCATAATAAAAGAGGGGCAAAAGCCCCCTTTTTATAATCTTAAATATGTCCGAAAAAAAGACACACACAAATTTCAGTTAGTATTCCTCAACATGAACTTCGTAAAGTAATCGTGTGATATTTCCACCTGTGTCTTCCACCCAGATAATTAAATCCAGATGTTCTTCATTGGCCGGCATCATGATTGCGTTTTCACCAGTGAATATTTCCGCTAAATTCAACTCAGAAGAACTTGGTAGGTCAGGTCCTGTCATGCCCTCTCTCCAGGTGGAAGATCCCCACATTTTTTCATAAAAGTCATCTCCATCGGCAATTCTAGCATTTGCGCTGTATTCATGACCGTGATCATCTTCTTCTGCTAGCCTAACCCAAAGAAATTTTAGATCAGTGCTTAATTGATGATCAGTTTTTCGAATAAAGCCAACCAACTCCAAGGGCTCTCCAGCCTCACCTTGCAACTCCCCATCATGTAGATTTGTAATGCTGATTTGTGGGGCATATGGAGTCTGTAAATAAAATGTAGCGAGGTAATTGGAGTTATCGCCAAAACTAGTCTGATTTCCATGAACATCGATGGCTTGAATTGAAAAGTCATACGGTCCGGCCAGCACATTTCCGGAAATTCTGGAAGAATTACCTGCCCAATAAATGTCTGTGCCTGGACCATCCACACTCACCCGGGTGGCTCCGTGTGGGAACCTAAAGTCTGGGTTTGCCGCATCAGGTGAATATATATCATCTATATCTAGCCTTTCAAACTCCGTCATAATTCGCCCGTGCGAATGCCCGTCAAATGAGCTGTGAATGTCTACTCTAATTTGGGCAATTCCTGATGGATCATCCACCCCAAACCTAACGTGAAGATGGTCTTTGGTAGCCGGATTGACTTCCTCCTCCATAGGTCGAACAGCATCTCTGCCATCCGCTGCGCCGATCACAGGGGCATCTAAGTCTCTGATTTGATCATCATCTGTCTCACAGGAAAATGCTAGAAAGGTAGCTCCAACTAGTAAATATAACAAAGGCTTTCTCATGGTAAATATAGTAATTTAAACATGATTGCATATGCAATCATGTTGCAAACATAAAACATCTTCCATAGCTTGCCAAGAAAAATGAGAAATTTCTTAGTTTTTTATACCAATAGGTATTTTGAGACTTAGGCTAAAATTCCTTCCCTCCTCGGGGAGATTTAACAGGCGGTACCTGCTTAAATGGTTGAAATAAAAGCTATTTGTCAAGTTCTGACCACTGAGTTGGAACTTGAGTGGTTGCTTCCAAAGGAGGGTATGCCATCCCAGCCCTCCCTCAAATAATTGATATCCATCCGTTGCCCGTTCATTTCGGTCTACGCGATTTTGATCCGCCGCATACTTGTATTCAAGAAAGACAAAAAGATTCTGCGCCACTTGTCCTAGATTGGGGATTTTATATTCCACGCCGCCCAAAAAACTCAAAGGAGGAGTGAGTGGAAGAGGCAGGCGTGTTTCCAAGTTAAAATTATAAATATATTCTGCGGCGAAAGAAACACTCAAATTTGGAACAACAACCCAGTCTGCTTTGATCTCCCCACCGGTAAAAACGGCATTGTGTTGCCTATATTCCCAAGCTGTACTTGACCCTGGAAGTCTGGAAAAACTTCCCGTAGGGGCCAAATAAATAAAGTCTTTATAATAACCCCAAAAGGGACTGAGGCCAAGAAGAAAGTTTCTTTTTGAATAGGTATAGTTTGCATCTACCTGATAGCTGCGTTCGGAAACTAAATCTGCGTTTCCGATTTCATGCCTGAAATTTCCGTGGTGAATACCATTGGTTGATAATTCTATGGGGGTCGGCATTCTGAAGCTACTTCCCAAATTGAATTTCAAATTATGGTGGGTATTCAATATCCATGACATTCCAGTGGATCCACTTAGATTATAAAAAGTCCGAGCGATATTGGGATTTCTCTGTTCAAATTTCCCGGTAGGCGTCAACCTTTCATAGATAGGCTGTAAATGTTCATGAATAATATGTCGTCCACCATCGGCTCGCAGGCCTGCGTTAACAATGAAGTTGTCCTTCCAACGGTACTCATGAAAATAGAAAATGCCTCCTTGTAAACTGGTAAAATTGGGAAGTAAAAACTCAAAGCCGCCATGATTGTTAACCATTAAAGAAGATTGAATTCCTAAAATGGTTTGATTTTTCTCATCAACCTGTTTGTTGTAGCGAAGGTTTGCGGTGTAGGTGTCTAGGTAGAGTCCCAGTGCGAGGTTTCCATCCGGTGTCTGGCCAACACCATGGGCGTGGGGAAGAGATTCTTCCAACCTCCGGTTTTTTTGGTAGCCCAAGTCTATTTCGAGCCAGTTTCGGTTATGCTGTATGGTGGTATTGGAGATTATTTTTAGGTGTTGATTGTCCTGCCTTGGATAGTCAATGCCGCGGTTGTCACCGTTATGACGCAAACTGTACGCAGTGGGAATACCGACGGCACCGGTAAAGATTCCCGCTTTTTGGCTAAATTGCGAGACGGTGAGGGTTGATTTCCCCCAATCCTTTCTGACGCCGCCCATTAAAGAAAAATGGCGCTCTTTGCCTGCGGTGTTTTTTAACCGATTTTCATACACGGGAAGCACAAATCCGGCATAAGTGAATTGATCGGTAGGTACCCGGTAATCCTGAAAATCCTGGGCAGTAAAACGCGCCTTGAAGACTACATCATTTTCGTTGCCTTCCACCATGGCGGTATTTCCAAACATGGCATTGTTGCTTCTGTAGCTACTAACTACATGTCCCCTTATTTCACCAAGTTCAGGAAGGGCTCCCGGGGCGATATTTATCACTCCTGCCATCCCGTCAGAGCCATAGATTAGCGATGCAGGGCCTTTGATCACTTCGACACGGTCCACGTCAAAGGGGTCGATTTCGAGTCCATGGTCAGCCCCCCATTGCTGCCCTTCCTGCTTGATTCCCCTGTCATTTACCATAATCCGGTTAAAGCTCATGCCTCGGATTACAGGCTTACTTATGCCCACACCCGTGTTAATGGTGCTGATCCCGGGAAGTTTTTCCAGCGCATTGGCAAAGGTACCCGTATTGTTTTTTTCAATATAATCCCTATCAATGACTTCTATACTTTGGGATTGTTCTACAGGGCCGTTTTTGAAAGGATTAGCCTCGATGGTTAGCGACTGCAAGGTTATTGCAGACTCAAACATGGTAATAGAAAGACGAACATTTTCCGATTGAACGCTTATATTTTCAGTCTGAGACCTATAGCCCAAATGTGTAAAGTGAAAGTGGTAGGTGCCGGGTCGAAGATTCGGTATGGAAAATTTTCCGTCTATATCTGCGATAGCTCCCTTCCCCAGTTCATGAATATGGATATGGGCCATCAGTAGCTCTCCGTTTTCTCCTTTCACCTCTCCAGAAACGGTATAATTTGGCGACTGCAGCGCAAACCCGACATGGGGACCGATGGCTATTAAAACCAATAGAAGAAATGGTGAAATTTTCAAGGAAGAAGGAGATATTCGAATATGCAATAAGGTTTCAGATGCAAAGGTATTGCAATATTTCAATAGATGCAAAAAGTGAGGTGGTATTGTAATCCAATAACAAAAAAAACAGAACTCCTAATTCCTTTTGATGAAAAAAAAATCGATTATCACAGATCATATAGACTTCTTAATCCCCTCTATTAAATAAGTAAGACCGTTTAACCTTATTTCATACATGGTTTGCATCCACATGCCTAATTTCCCAGGTGGATATCCCTGTCGGTTAAACCAAACCAGATAATGCTCTGGTAGGTCGCAGATAAGTTTGTCCTTGTACTTTCCAAAGGGCATTTTTTGGGTAACAATTTCAATCAGTATATGCTTATCCATGTGATTTATTCGGAAACAGAAAAAGGCCCTAAATGGGCCTTTGTGATTTATATCAATTCAACCAAGCAGCCCAAGGTATTCGGCTTAAAATCAAAACAAGTCCGACACCATAGAACATATAAATACTTCGGAAGCGATTTCGGCTATCTGTTAATTTTTTAGCCCGGCTATACCCAACTGTTATTACTGCCACCGCAATGATGTTAATAATCGGATGTTCCAAAGCATACAGTCGACTCATGGAATCCGACATGGTAGCACCACTTAAGTTGGCAAAACCCAAAGGACTCAGAAAATACAAGACCAACCCTACTATTAGCTGTATGTGCGTGGGAATCAACCCAAAAAGTCCAAACTTCCGGTCTTTTTCCTCAAAAGCACGGCCACTCAGCGCACCTACCAAAGCATATATAAAACTGATGATAATTCCCAACAAAGCTATATAAGCCAGAAAGGAGTGAAGGTGTTGAAATCCTGTTGTCATGATTGATTGCGTTTATGAATTAGCTAAATAAAGAAAAAATATTGAGATTTATTCGGTTTATGGGGGGATTCTTGAGTGAAAACAAATAATTTATTAAAGGTCAGCAGGGAATTTTTTCTAATTTTGCGTTCTCTTTAACTTCGGATTAGAATTCTTTGAAAGAATACCTTTAACGAAATCACCCAGAAGGCCAATAAAGTTGCTGAAAATATTCTTTGATTTTCATTAATTATGAACTACGTACCTTTTATTAAAGCCAACAGCAAATTACTTTCATTCGGCCTCTTGATGACTTGTTTGTCCGGATATGGACAAACATATTTGCTAGCGCTGTATGTTCCATTTCTTATCGAGGAATTTTCACTACAAAATGCCCAAATCAGTATCTATTACATGGTAGCAACAATTGCAAGTGCCTTGGTCCTTCCACAACTCGGAAAGCTAATCGACACTGTTCGGCTAAAACCGTATACCCTAGTGTCTACCTTCGTATTTGTCGTCGCCATGGTTACCATGAGCTTTGTTCAACATTGGTATGTTATCGTTTTGGCATTCTTCGGGCTGAGGATTGCCGGACAGGGACTTTTTAGCCATATATCTATGACCTCCATGTCCAAATATTTTGACAAGGGAAGGGGGAAGGCAATAAGCTTGGCTTCGTTGGGACATCCTTTTGGTCAAGCCATACTTCCGGTCATGGTGGTCGGTATTATTGGCTTGGTAGGTTGGCGTGCCTCCTTGCTGGTGAATGCGGGACTGGTGTTGGTGATCGTTCCTGTGTTTTTATATTTTTTCATCGATGAAGACAAGCTTGTGATACATGAGAAATCTGGAAAGAGCAAAAATGAACTGGCAAAAAAAGTTTCTTCATGGCAAATTATGAAATCCAAGGCCTTTTTGCTGCTTGCTCCCAACATGTTTGTCCTGTCTTTTACCATTACCGGACTGTTCTTCTACCAATTCGCCATCGCTGATTTCAAAGATTGGTCTTTGCAGTGGATGGCTATCGGCTTGACATTTTATGCTATCGCGGGGTCGGTTGCCATTTTGTTTGCAGGCCCGTTAATTGATAAATACACAGCCCGAAAATTTTTTCCCTTTTACCTTATTCCATTTATGATTGCGATTGGATTTATATGGATTTTCCCCCAATCATGGGTGATTTTCCCATATATGATTCTGATGGGTGTTTCGGCAGGTCTGGGGAATGCCATCATGTCCGCCTTACAAGTTGAGCTTTTTGGAGCTTCTTATATAGGAAAGGTTAGAAGTTTGTTCGCTTCCATCATGGTGCTGAGTTCAGCGGTTGGACCGGCGGTATATGGGGTGCTTGTCGATGCGGGCTATTCATTTGATGTGGTGTTTGTATTCTCAATATTGCTGATGTTTCTAGTAATTGCTCAGTCATTTCGAATCATTCCAAATTTCACCTATGCGAAAATGAAATACAAGTTTAAAAACCGTCACCGTAGATTTGATTTTTTCCATATATTCAATCTAAAACATTGAATATCAAATACAATGTTTTCACCAGTGAAAAAGTTTTGAGTTTCACGCTCATTTCCTTACCTTTGGAATATACAGAAAAGGCATGGAAGTTCTCCTTACATTATTCATTTTCACGCTATCCTACAGCCTACTTTTTCTTTCATTTTTTCCATTGCGCTCTTTAAAGCGCATCCAAAATTTAACCGATAATCCAAAAGAGAGTCATTCTTACAGACAGTATGATCTGACATGGCCCTATTTTCTCTCATTTCTGGGAGGGTATATTGTGGCCACTGTAATGGTTTATATCATTTGGGATTGGATATAAAGAAATGGCCGAACCAGGTTAATTCTCTTTGCCCAACAATTTCTCAACACTTTTCTCGACATATTCAAAATCAAAGGAATCCAGTGCTTTTTGCATTTTACCTTTGATTTCATCCAGGCATAGATTACCTATACTTCCCTCATGGGAATGTTCGACTTTGGTAGAAGGGCGAAATTCCCCCGCTTCGATATCCATACCGATTTTCTTATATGCATCCCGGAAAGGTATCCCCTCCAATACCAACCGATTTACCTCTTCCACGCTGAATAAATAGGCGTATAAATTATCCTCCAAAATGTTAGGCTTAATGGCGATGTGTTTTAGCATAAAAACTGTCATCTGCAAACAATCTTTAAGCTGACTTAGGTCTGGAAAAACCGTTTCCTTCAACAGCTGAAGATCCCGGTGGTACCCCGTCGTCATATTTGTCAGTTGAAGTAAGATTGCCTGAGGGCTGCTTTGAAGCTGGTTTGTTTTTGCGCGGAGGAGCTCGAATACATCTGGATTTTTTTTGTGCGGCATGATGCTGGATCCAGTCGTCAATTCATCCGGAAAGGTAACAAAGCCAAAATGCTGGTTCATAAATAGGATAATATCCGCGGAGAGTTTATTCAGGGTACCCGCAGTGCTGGCAGTGGCAAATGACAGAAACTTCTCAGTTTTCCCGCGGCTGTTCTGCGCATTGATGACATTGTAGTGGAGATCCGTGAAGCCCAGTAGTCGGGTAGTCAGCGTTCGGTTAAGGGGGAATGATGAACCATATCCTGCCGCTGAACCAAGTGGGTTTTGGTTCACCAAATGATAGGCTGCGCGCCACAGTTCAAGATCCTCAACCAAGGCCTCAGCTAAACCCCCAAACCATAAACCAAAGGATGAAGGCATGGCCAGTTGGGTATGGGTATAGCCGGGCATCAGGTGGTTTTTATACCTTTCTGCCAGCATTATCAAATCCGTAAACAGTATATCTATATCATTAATAATCAGCTGTATCTCGTGTCTGTAATAAAGCTTTAGATCAACCAATACTTGATCATTTCTGGACCTTCCACTATGCAGCTTTTTCCCTACATCCCCATATCGTTGGGTAAGCAAAAATTCTACCTGGCTGTGTACATCCTCTACACCCGGAGCAATGGAAAAAGTTCCGGCTTCAATTTCATCCCAAATCTCAATCAGCCCTTTTCGTAAGACAGTAAGTTCATAAGCAGTTAGCAAACCGATCTCTTGAAGCATCTGTGCATGTGCCAATGAACCTAACACATCAAAGGGCGCCAAAAGAATGTCAAATTCCGGATCCCTACCAATAGTGAATGATTCTACTTCTTTCTTATTGCTGGTATTCTTTTGCCAAAGTTTCATGGAGTGGTTTGTTTTTTTCTAATCGGTCAATTTGGATGAATGCAAATTGATTAGATTATGTCAGTTTCGTTGAGTTCGAAATAATGGTTCAATAAATTTTTATAGGCATCAATGCCTTCGTGAATTTCATGTAAAAAGATGAATTCGTCCGGAGTATGGGATCGGGCTGAGTCTCCC
>DATHWC010000041.1:0-8052 GCA_035460985.1 Lunatimonas sp. | reverse complement strand
AAATAGGTGCTGCGATATCTTGGGATAATCTCATCGATCAACCCCATTTCCGCTACGGATTCATTTTCAAAGGTGGTAGCATCTGTGGTGATCGGTTCGGTTTGGGTGTGGTAATCCAGATCCAGTAAGGAGGCCGCCAGGTATTCCGTTGTTCCAAAACCCTGACCGAAGGTGCCGCTTTTGGTTAGTTTTTCGATCAGTTCATCAGGAATTACTTCTCCAGTTTCGTAATGAATCGCATACTGCTTCATTACTTCCGGTTCGTTAGCCCAGTTTTCCATAATTTGGGAAGGTAGCTCTACAAAATCTCTTGGAACGGATGTGCCTGCCAGGCTTTGGTACTGCACATTGGAAAGTAACCCATGCAAGGCGTGGCCAAATTCATGGAAGAAAGTAGTAACTTCGTCAAAGGTCAACAAAGCCGGCGCATCTCCGGATGGTCGGGAGAAATTGCAGACAATGGAAATGACCGGTGCTTTTCGCTCTCCATTTTCCGTTTTCTGCGAGCGGTAAGACGTCATCCAGGCACCTCCACGCTTTGACGTTCTTGGATGAAAATCCATATAAAGAACACCTATGTGGGTTCCGTCTGCTTCCTTTACCTCATAGGCTTTGGCATCGGGATGGTAGGTTGGGATATCTGGAATCAACTCAAAGGTTAACCCAAAGAGATTCTTAACCACCATAAATACCCCTTCTTGCACTTTGTCTAGGGCAAAGTACGGCTTGATGGCTTGCTCATCGAGTTCAAATTTCTGCTGCCGCAGCCTTTCCTCATAATATCTCCAATCCCAAGGCTCCAGCTCAAAAGTCTCACCGGAAGAATTAATCATAGCTTGCATCTCATCCCGCTCTACTTTAGCCTTCGCCAAGGCTGGTGTCCATAGTTGGTTAAGGAGTGTATAGACATTTTCTGCATTTTTGGCCATGGACTCCTCCAACACATAATCCGCATGCGTTTGATAGCCTAGAAGTTGGGCCTTTTCCCGACGTAAGTTTGCCGTTTCGATCAGACCTTTTTTGTTGTCAAACTCATTTCCCTGATCGGCCCGGTTTTTATAGGCTTCCCAGATCTGCTTTCGCAATTCCCGGTTATCAGAATATTGCAAGAAGGGCATGATGCTGGGGTTTTGAAGGGTAAACAACCACTGACCTTCTTTTCCAGCAGCTTTGGCATCGGCTGCGGCGGTGGTAACTAATTCCTCAGGCAGGCCTGATAGATCAGCTTCGTCATGAATCCAAAGTTGGAAGGCATTGGTTTCCGCAAGCAAATTCTGGCCAAACTGAAGGGTAAGCGACGAAAGCTTGGTGTTGATTTCACGTAATTTCTCCTTATCCGCTTCATTGAGGTTAGCCCCATTTCTTACAAATGACTTGTACATCTCCTCCAGCAACTTGTGTTGCTCGGCATTTAAGCCAAAATCATTTTTGGAGTTCCATACCTTTTTAATTCGGGCAAATAGTTTTTCATTCAGATTGATGTTGTCACTGTGCTTGGAAATTTCCGGGGCCAATTCTTTGGCAATTGCCTGTAGCTCGTCATTGGTATTGGCAGAATTCAGGTTATAAAATACCCTGGAAACTTTTGACAGGGTCTCACCTGAATATTCCAACGCCTCGACGGTATTTGCAAAGGTAGGCTCCTCCGGATTATTTACGATGGCATCTACTTCTTTTTCCCTTTGAACAATTCCCTCTCTGATGGCCGGAGCAAAGTGTTCATTTTTGATTTTATCAAATGGGGGAACTTCAAAAGGTGTGTCATACGCCTCAAAGAATGGATTCATGGTTTCTGTTTTTTCTTCGTTGGTATCGCATCCAACCAAAAGGGTGGCAGCAATAAATAAAACTATTAATGTACGCATCATATATTCTTAATGTTAGCAGCTTTCTGATTCAAGAAACACGTTAATCGCCTTCGTTGGTTCCAGATCCTTAGAACGGTCGAACATCAGACATAATTACTCAAAGAGTATAATAAAGCACGAACTCATACTTACTTAATCGCACCGAAAGCGGCAAAACAACTGTTTTTATGAAGTATTTCGACTTGTTTAAAGCCTACATCTTGCAACAAGTTGACCTGATAGGTAAGTGACCTTGGAGAATCCTCAATAGCTATATAAGAAAACACCTTGTCTTTATAGTCTTCACCTCCCAATTGGGTAAGATATTCTCCATACCGTTTCCACATCAACTCGTGAATCGCCGGATCATCATGGTGAACCATATCAGAAATCCATAGACTACCACCAGGTTTCAGAAGCTCAAATAACTTGGCAAAAGTAAGGATCCAGTCTTCATCATCTCGAAGGTGATGGAGAACCGCCCCGGCTAGGAGTATGTCATAGGCATCACTCTGTAAATCCGCATGCCGAATATCCGTCTGAAAAGTTCGTACTAATCCGCTCGTTTGATTTGATACTCTCTCATAAGCCCTTTTCAACATGGGTCCGCTTAAATCCAACAAGTCGCAATTAAGGTCTGGTAGTCTCGATAACAGTTTTAATGTTTGATTGCCAGCTCCACATCCTATATCCAAGACTCTCCTTGCCTTAGGCATTGTCTTATATGCTGCATCTGTAATTAATTCCATCATCAGAGGCGCATCAATGACTGCCTGTTGTCCGGTTTCCAATTGGGAAAACCGCTCCACGTCCTCATCAAATCGTTTACGTATATCCTCTACTGTTGATTTTTTCATCCTGTTTACTAGGTAAAAATAAGCCTGTTTTATAAAACTCTTTGCTTCCAACGAATCGCCTCGGGGTTTTCCAAATCTATAAGGTATCCATTTACCACCGCATACTTCAGCACGCCATCTTTTTGTAAAAAGAAATTAGTGGGACTTCCCAATCCGGTTCCAAATGGTATTTCCTTACTTTTCCCCAGAACAACAATCGGTAGATTATGCAGCGACCCCGCATGGCTGTCACCGGTGCTTGCTGCCAGATATCCAGATCGAAGTAGTTCAACAGCATTCTCTGCTGTAAAGCTTTCCAAGTCTATTGCTTGATTGTAAACCTTACCTGGCACTATCACTAGGCCTGCTTCATCAATTTCCTCATAACCGTAATATACCGACAGATCCCCCAAATCTGCAATGCTTCCGGACACATAATAATCCATGGATTCAGTTACCTCCACCTCTCTCCGGCGAATTCCCAGATCTACCTTGTAGGTTAAACTGTCATTTAAAGTAACGGTTTTAATTAGCACATCCATCAAACGTGACTCATTATCAGGTATGGCGAAATAGGCATCCTCAGTATAGTGGGTATAGCCGTCGGTGGCAATTTGATAAAGAGCGTTAAGGATAATCATAAAATTCAGCCGCCGGATATATTGTTTTTCAGGATCGTTGGGATATCCCCCTGATTCGATAAGGATGGTACTGGTACCGCTCGCCTGAAAATTGTCCCCAAAAGCCCTTGGTTCAAAGGCATCGTTGTATTTGCCTACATGGCCGGGCACTTCCTCCTGCAATACATCATTCATTCCCACAATGACTTTCATGGCATTGCTTCGAACATCGTTGATGTTTGTCGCCTCGTCGTAGGCAGGGGCTAAAACGGAAATGGTAGCCGGATTGCGTGAGCCTTTAGCTGTATAATAGGTGTTTTGATCGTGCAGGTTAAATCCAAACTGAGGCTCAAAATCATCCCTAGCCTTTTTTAAAATAACCGCTTCAGGTGAGGTAGCGTGTAAAAAATCCCGATTCAAATCGATCTCCCAGGCATTTCTGCGGACAAATTTCTCCGCACCGTCAGGATTGACCATAGGAATAAAGCGGATATGAAGAGTTTCCGAAAGTGTCTTTCGGATTTCTTCAAATCCGTCATCAACCCCTTCCAAAAAATTAAACAAATCAAATAAGGCCATGGTGGCGGTACTTTCATTGCCATGCATCTGGGACCAAAGCATCACTTTCTTTGTTCCCTGACCATAATCAAGCCTGAAGATATCCCGCCCTTCGATGGATTGGCCCAAAACTTCCTGAGAAAATAAATCACTTCTCTTGTGTATATGCAGGATCATGTCCGAATGTGAAAAACGACGTTCCGGAAATGCTTTCTCACGGTACATTTCAGCGGCTCTCCGAAGATCTTCTACGGTTATATTCGAAGTGCTATTACTCCTCTCAGAGCGGGAACAGGAACTGCCTAAGCAAATAAGAAAAAAAAGAAGTCCAATCGGTAAATTGTTTCGCATATTCAAGAGTGGAATTGGTGGTTTGCTCCTTAAAGGTACAATCAAAATCATTATTTTAATTCAAAATGAAAATAATCTATTCTACCTTTATACCCTTAATCCCTATAAAAACGGGGTTAAATTTTGACTTTACTTGGAGAAAACAAGCTATGAAATCGAGCATGACGAAACGTCCCACTTTGGGATACTTATCTTGGCGAGATTCCATCTGACCATTGAAAAACAATTAAACACAGATGAATATTGAAATTTTGGTTAAAGAATTACCTCTAAAACATACCTTCACCATTGCCCACCAAAGCAGGGATGTACAGACGACCATCATTGTAAAGCTGACTGACGGAGACTTGTATGGATTGGGTGAATCCACAACCAACCCCTTCTATGGGATGACCGTGGAAAATATGACAGACGCCTTGGAAGCAGCCAAGCCTCTACTCGAGAACGAATCCATTCAGCATCCAGAAATCCTATGGGAGAAAACCAAGGTCATTTTTGCCGACTGTCCGTTTGCCCAATGTGCCTTGGATATGGCTGCATGGGATCTATTTGCAAAAAAACAGGGGAAAAAGCTTTATGATTACTGGGGATTTGACCCCAAAAATATCCCATTGACCAATTTCACCATTGGGATAGCTACTGTAGAAAAAATGGTTGCCAAAATGAAGGAGTTTGACTGGCCCTTGTACAAAATCAAGCTGGGTACCGATCATGATATGGAAATTATTCGGGAACTTCGAAAACATACAGATGCCATCTTCCGCATCGATGCCAACTGCGCATGGACTGCCGAGCAAGCGATCCGATATTCAGAACAATTAAAAACCCTAGGAGTAGAATTTATGGAACAACCCCTCGGCAAGGATGATTTGGAGGGGATGAAGGAAGTGTTCAGGCATAGTGCCTTACCTGTTATTGCGGATGAGAGTTGCATCATTGAATCCGATGTAAAAAAATGCCATGGCTTGTTTCACGGCATCAACGTAAAGTTGGTAAAAGCGGGAGGGATAACGCCGGGGCTTCGAATGATTAAGGAGGCGAAAAGTCTGGGCATGAAAACCATGGTGGGATGTATGACAGAATCTTCGGTAGGCATATCCGCGATCGCCCACTTGGCAGCCATCTTGGATTATGTGGATATGGATGGAGCCATGCTTTTATCAAAGGATATTGCCAGCGGGGTGGAAATTTCACCTAATAGGGTTGTTTTTCCTGACCGAGCTGGAACGGGAGCCGAATTGCTTGAAGGCTAACCAAGGGATGGGGAAACATCTTATTACAGATAGAGCCAACTCCAGGCTGGTCGCAGAAGGAGAGGAATACTTGCAATTTGCAGGTACTGCCTATTTGGGTATGTCCCAAGTTCCAGCCTTTGAAAAGCTACTTATTGAGGGAATAAAAAAATACGGAGCCAACCATGGTTCAAGCAGACACAGCAACGTGCAATTGGCTATTTATGACGCCTTTGAAGCATTTTTTGCAGCGCAAACCGGAGCGGAAAAGGTCCGCTTACTTAGCAGCGGATTTTTAGCTGGACACTTGGCGGTGGAGGTGCTACGGAGAGAGGTAGACCTTATATGGATTGCTCCTGACACCCATCCTGCCATTTTTCCACAGGGCCAAAGTGGAAACCCCCACCAGGCTTTTGAAGCTTGGGTCCAACAGTGCCAGGAAAAATCCAAGAACCTGATGGGACAGCGCATTGGTATTCTTTCGAACGCCGTTAACCCACTGAAACCACAGATTCACGATTTTAAGTGGATCAAGGATTTGTCACCTATAAATGAATATTTCGTATTGATTGATGACAGCCATGCTTTTGGAGTAGTTGGAGATACTATTTTCGGGACCTATGAACAATGGAAGCATGTAACACCAAATTTGTTGATTTCGGGTTCTTTGGGAAAAGCGCTATCACTTCCCGCAGGTGTGATTCTAGGTTCAAAAAAACTAATGGATAAGGTGGATTCCCATCCTATTTTCAGGTCCTCCTCCCCGCCAGCTCCGGCGTTTCTGTTTGCGTTTTTGAATGGGCAGGAACTTTATAAAAGCCAATTGAAAAAGCTTCGTGATAATACCGCAGCCGTTTTTCAAAGTATTCAATCCATGTTGGACTTTTCCATGCTTGAGGGATTTCCCGTGGTGACTTTTCAGGAAAGTGTCTGGGTTGAAAAGCTCCTTGAGGAAAAAATTATTGCTTCTTCGTTTTCCTATCCAGGGCCATCTGATTCATTCTTAAACAGACTTGTAATTACGGCAACTCATAGCAAAGAGGATTTGAACCAGTTGGTGTCTGTTTTGAAAAAATTATAATAGTCGACAAATGAGTTATTCTTTTCGTTGGATAGTAATCCAAGATTCGTCAAATCCAATAGCCTTTAAAACCTGATCTCTATCTAGGGAATCAGGTTTCTTTAATTTGATCACCAAGCTCTTTAACGGCATCTCTTCGATTATTGTAAATTGTGAGCCATGAGGTTGCCATACGAATCTTTTATCACCTGTGCCCTTGCGAAACCCTTCAAGATTCCTGTTTTTATTCCATTCAAACTCAAATATTTCAGGATCATAGCGAATTGTTTCGAACTCGAATACTGCCACTTGAGACAAATCCTCCGACTTTACTAAAACCAAGTATGGGAAATCCTTATTGAATTCATTTAAAGGAAAAGCTGCAATTGTTTTGACTACGGTTCCTAATCTTGGTAATTGCTTTCCCATTAGCTGCGGCTATATATCACATCATTTTCCCTCAAAATCAATGATTGGTCTAGCGACGTAGAAACATAGGGTAATAATTTTTGAATCACTGCCTTTATCATCGTTACGGGAACTGAATTGCCTGCCTGTTTTCTAGCTTGACCATCAGAAACTACTATTTTATACCAGTTAAAGCATTTAATTGGGCTGAGAAATCGCATAGGGCACAAATTTTGGATGATTATTTTCAACTAAAAATCTTTCAATATGAACTTTAAACTATTTCATTCCCGTATTCAGGTTATAGGCAGTATCTTTTTGATTGCGTTCGTTTTTCTACAAATAACCCCAAGCAGAGCCCAATGGACAATTGACGCGGAATCGGGATTGGCCTTTTTGGGGTATAACAATGTACGGATTCCGAATGAAACGGGTACGCTTTTTAGTTTCAAAAAAGATTTTGACGTCCAAGGCACTGTAGTTCCAATCCGGGTAAGAGTCGGATATACTTGGAACGAAAGGAATCACCTGTTTGGGTTGATCGCTCCCTTATTTGTAAACTATACGGGAACGCCCGATCAAGCCATTGATTTTCAATCCTCCACTTTTGCTGCCGGAGAAACACTGCAGGGATTTTATCAATTCAACAGCTACCGCCTAACCTATCGGAGAGATTTCATTGTAAATGGGGCCTGGACGGTTGGGGCGGGTTTTACGGCGAAAATTCGGGATGCCAGTGTTAGGCTTGATAATGAAATGGGGACTGCGGACCGCAAAGATGATATCGGATTTGTGCCTCTGTTACATCTCTTTACAGAATATAAACTGGAAAACCTAACCCGATTTTACCTAGAAGGAGATGGTTTGGCCGGAGGACCCGGAAGAGCCTTTGATGTGTTTTTGGGAACCCGTATTCCCCTAACAGCTAAAACCAACATAAAAGCCGGATATAGAATTCTTGAAGGTGGTGCCAATGTGAATGAGGTTTATAATTTTACACTGGTACAGTTTGCGGTGCTTGGACTGTTTTTTCAGCTGTAATACCTAAAAATTTCACTGAAAACAGAAAAGTATAAACGGATAGTCGGAAATTTCATTTCCCTTTAAAAGGTAGGGCATAACAGCTAAATAGTTTATGAA
>DATHWC010000040.1:0-7583 GCA_035460985.1 Lunatimonas sp. | reverse complement strand
ACAGCGAACATGGAACTGGTTGATGAAATTCAATCAGTATCAGACCAAGAGGCAAAAGATCACATGTTGGCACTTGCCCGATATGAGGGATAGCTAGCCGGGCCGAGTTCGGGGGCCATTGTGGCTGTAGCACTACGGGTGGCCAGAAGGCTAGGACCTGGCAAAAAGGTCTGTACAATATTGTATGATACCGGGTTCAGGTACTTGAATGGGGATTTTTTTCGATCTTCCCAACTAACGTGAAGAAGCATCCTAATGACCGACATATCACCTTAAAATTATCAAAACTGAATACAAATCATGGAGAATAATGCAAATACAATCGACCAGTTACTACAATTTCCTCTGATGCAGGCCATTTTGGGAAGGAGGTCCCGGCGGTTTGGGATGGGTATGGAAATTCCCTCGGGACCCCTTTCTTATCAATCAAAATTTGAACCATTGCCCCTTTCAAAGTTGGAACAATCCATTTTGATAGCGGCAGCTACAGGGGTTACGGGTTGGAATTTTGGGGTTCCTTTTGGGCCGGACCGCCCAAAAGAGTATGCCCACTACACCCAGCGGTTCACTGGGAGGACTTCTCCTACGGCAGGTGGATTCGGCACCCCTGCCATGTTGTATACTGATGACAATGGAACCTATATCACAAATACCAGGGATATTCAGCCTTCAGGTATTTCCGAATTGGGAGAAGACCTGGCGGAAGCTGCTGGGAAGATCATGGCGGTTTGCGAAGAAAATACCACTAAGATATCTGACGCAAGGCTTGATTTACCTGCTAAACCTCCCCACATGTTGGAACCCAATTTATGGATGGCAAATGCCCCCGGATCCACCTTGTTTATGCCCATTGGAGATGCAAGTGAATCAGTTCTGGCATTGATGAGTATGGCGATTAGTAACGGAAATGTCCTGATGGATGATGAGGTGGGAAGGCCTGCGGGGAATTTGCAGCCATTTATCAAAAGTGGCCTTCTTAAAGAGGAAAAGCGCATTCCTCTTTCTATTCTTCAACAAATGGCCTATGAGGGAAACTGTTTGGAATTGGCATTTATGGGGCACAATATAGTATTGACCTTACAGGCAATGGGGCTTGGTGGGCTGTATTTCAGTGGGCTCAACCGATGGAGCATATTAGGCGCATTTGCAGGCAAAGGCATCAAAGGTATGGGATTCCGGTTCCAGAATGATCCAAGCTGGATTATGCCAAATCCTGTAGGGCTCGACGGTATATATGAGGGATTATGTCCACCCTATTATCCGGATATGGAAATGGCTGTTAAGGAGTTTGTGAAGCGTAAATTTGGTTCTAAGGGAGCCTATGACAAAACCACCCCGGGGCCGTGGAAGCAAAGTGAAGAAATCAAAAATGAGGTGACGCCATATAACCAGGAGTTTAAAGCCTGTCTTACTGAGGTGGCACATTATGTGTTCGAAAAATACGGAAAATTCCCCGGAACCTTTACAACGATAGTTCTACCCGGGTTTGTACAGGCGGTTCATATTGATACAGATTACTATGACACCTTTTACAAAACCGGAGCTTACCTGAACACTCACGCCGCGCATATGGAAAACTGGCATTAGTTGGGTTTTAAAGCTTTTAGTGTGGAAATATACGAAGGCAGAGGCTCCGCACATAAATATTTTATAATAGGAAAAAGTTAATTATCTTTTATAGATTCCCTCAATTTCATTGGTGCCACCTCACAATAAGCACTTGTCAACGCATCCTTCAGAACCTGATCTGTCAAGCGGTCAAGTTCTATAAATGTCCATCCCTTTTTTCCCCATTTATTCGGAACAGGGTATATTGCATTGCTGTCAAATAAGGAAAGAAGATCCTGATCAGCTTCGGAAAGCTTAAGGCTTGCCCGGTTAGCTGAGGCATCATAGGTTACAAAAATCTTCTTTGTCACCCGAAAGGAGGTTTTCTCAAAATGAGGTTCCTCTGTCGCTTCAGGAAAAGATAGGCAAACTTTCCTTAAATAATCAACTTGCTTCATTGTGGATTTTGAATACAGTAGGAGGTGATTTTTTCTATTTGTTGGCGATCGTCAAACTCATAAACATCACAAGCGGGTATAAACGAAACCTGTTTGCCATTGCGGAAAAACTTAGCGGTCCCAGTTACAACTACCTTGTTTCCATCAGTAATCACAAGGTTAGTTTTGAACTCCGTGGTGACTGAGTCAAAGTATTGCCGTACCTGCTTGCAGTTTTCTATTACAGCCTCCTTGCCTTCAAATTCGTTCTCCCCCACAACAATCCAAATAATTTGAACCGAAAGATATGGATACACTTCTTCGAATTCTCCGAGGGAAAATGCCTGTGCCAATTCAGATATTGATAAATTTTGGCCTGACTTAGATCTTAAGGCTAAAGGAGTCATTTTTAAAACAGGATATTAGATTTTTCCGAGAATTTTATTGAGTCTTATGAATTACCATTTAGTTCCAATTAAGCCGATAGATAAGGATATTAGGAAGGTTGATTTCTATCAAAAGACAACATCCACCGTACCCCAAATTTGTCAATAACCATGGCAAACAATGCTCCCCAAAACTGCTCCTTCAATTCCTCAATAATTTTTCCATTTTGTGAAAGTTTTTGGTAAAGCTCCCGGATCTCTTCTTCTGTGGTGCAGTTAAGGTTTAGTTGAACACTGTTGCCCCGTTTCAATTCGCCTTGACCACACATGTCGGACGCCATAATATTGAAATCACCGTTGCTCAAACTCGCATGCATAATTTGTTTATGGAGATCCTCAGGGAATTCCTCTTTGGAAGGAGATTGACCGATCTGCATCATTTCCAAATTTCCACCGAAGAGATTTTGATAGAATTCCATGGCTTCCTTGCAATTATCTTGGAAATGTAAGTAGGGTTGAATTGGCGTTTCCATCTTTATATAGGTTATTTAAGTTTTACAAGTGTTCCCTTTCTCTTAATCAGGTTTTTGTAATCCCATTGGAATTGGGTTGACTTTTCAAGCCACCGTTTCAAGTCCTCTTCGTCAACCTGTTCTGCGGATGTATAGAGAATGGACGCATCTTTAAATTTACCAGTTCCCGGCTGCAACTTTTCTTCGCCGAAATCCATTCCGCTCCAAAACATGAGTCGAATACCTGCTTTCAATTTGCTATATCCTACAGTAGGGTTTCCCTCCAAAAACCAAACGGGATGGCGGTGCCATATTTTGCTTTCAGCCTCCGGAAGTTCTTTGTCAATTAATTTACCCAATAGCTCACAAATTTCCCGCTCGGGTTCATCTTGGGATTCATTGAAGGCTTTGATTGATGTGCTCATAACATTATTCTTTAATCATCAAGTCGAATCATGCATATTACCGATTCGTTGGCAGTACCATATCCGGCTGATTCAGGATCATACCATTCCACGCAATATCCCTCCGGATCCAAGTTGGGCACCTCCAATAATTCCTCAAAGGCTCTACCAATGGCAGGAATATCTTGTTTATAATTATCCAAAGTCATCGAAATATAAGTCCCCTTTTTGATGGTAAGGGACTCGCACTCCAATTGCTCAGCCTCTCCCTCACTCAATTCCTCCGCCGCTGCTCGATATATAATGTCACCGTCTTTCTCAGGTCGGGATATGCCAAATATTCTTCTTGGAACTGAGTCGTCCAGTAGCGAATGGAGTTTGTCAAACGCTGTGGGAATCCCTTCAGGAAAGAATGGTGCCGCAACGGCTATTACAGGTATGTCCTCATCAATGGTTATTTTTTCCATGTTCTTTGTTTTTGAATGCCATTTTTTCCTCCGCTAATGCTTTTTGAAGTGTAGGTAGTGACGCTTTTCCCATTCCATGAAGCGCAAGTATTTCTTTCTCGGCATGGTTAGCCAGTTTTTGAATGGTATCAATTCCGTGATGCAATAAGGTATTTCTGGCCGGGTTACTCAATAGCCCTAAAAAGCTAGAAGCCGGTTCTTTCAATTTCTCGCAGATCGGGCAAGTCGGACACTCAGTGCTTCTATAAAAGGTGTGTCCAAATTTGCAGGCCCTTTTGGTTTCTTGTGATTTCATAGTTGCTCGAATCGGAATACCAAATTGAGTCCATATCTTCCTCAAACCCGCAAAACATTTTTGCCAGGTGCAGAAGGTTTAAAATTAACTGATTTTGTAAACTAAAACAATGGTAGAAATGGACATTATGAGGGGGGATTACGACAGATTGTTCTGATCAGGTCATTCAGGATGACTCAATTTTTTACCTATTTCTAAGTACTGGTTTAAAGGATAGCTATTTTCAGTCACCTTTTGAAAATAGAAAACAACCTTGAACGACAAACGCCATAGCCGCAATCCAAACCCAACTCACACAAAATCAGCAGGCCATTGGCTTATTGACCAGATCCTTACAGGAGCAAGATGTGGATATTGAAAAGATTTTGTTGGAATTGGAAGCACTGAAAGTCAGCAATGGGGAGCTTCTGGAAAGCCTAGAAGTATTGCTGGAACAGGAAGAGCAAGTCTTTTTCTTCGAAAATGGAACGGTCAAATGTCCCGACGCGACTGTGGGGGACAGAGGTTTTATTATAGGAAAAGTATTCGAGGCAGTGGATAGGAATTTGCTGATCCAAAGGCGAAATCAAGGGGCAGATTTAAGTTGTGTATGTACAACCTTGGTAACGGATATGTCACAGATGTTTTCTACATTTTCAAATTTCAACCAAGACATTTCTACTTGGGATGTCAGTAATGTAAATAATATGAGTTCAATGTTCAGGAATGCTTTAAGCTTTAATCAATTTATCGGAATTTGGGATGTGGGTAATGTTGTGAATATGTCGTTTATGTTCGACAGGGCTTTCGTTTTCAATCAACCAATTGGAGATTGGGATGTGAGCAGTGTAACTACCTTTCTTGCAATGTTTCAAAATGCCAACGAATTTAACCAACCTATAGGAAATTGGGATGTGAGTAATGCGACCTATATGATTGCCATGTTTAACTTAGCAGATAAATTCAATCGGAACCTAAGTCAATGGTGTGTCCAAAATATCCCATCAGAACCTTCGAGTTTTTCGTCAGGGAGTCCACTGCTTGATGCTAACAAACCTATATGGGGGACCTGTCCGGATTAAAGTGACGAAAATTTTTGGAATGGGTTTTATTTTCAAATTTACACGATTTAAGACGGACGGCGTGTTTATGCCGTCCGTCTTTTCATTTTAGCCAACATGGAGAAAATCTATTTAAGCTGATGATGCACCATCCAATTGATACCAAACCTGTCGGTAAAGCTGCCGTAATATGCTCCGAAGAACATATCCTGAAGAGGCATATCGATTTTACCTCCTGCCGAAAGTTCATTAAATATCCGTTCTGCCTCTTCTCGTGAGTCCGGTTCTAGATTAATATGCATATTATTACCCTGAACAAGGGTAAAGCCCATCTCTTTTGGGGCATCTGTCCCCATTAAAATAGAGTTGCCGAGTAGTGGCAACTCCACATGCAGCACCATCTTTTTTATGTTTTCAGCTATAGGAGGTTGCTCAGAGTTTGCTGGGATATCGCCAAACCGTTGAATACCATTTATAAATTCAGTATTGAAAACGGATTTATAAAAAATAAAAGCTTCCTCTGTATTTCCCGGAAAATTGACATAGAAGGATACCCTAGCGTGGTTGTTCGGCTTTTTTTCCTTTCGAAGATAAAATTGCGCGCTGATATACTGGTCCAGATTCTCCAATCCTGCGGTGAAACCCTCTTTGAAGCCCATTTCAATAATGGCTTCCAGATCCTCCAAGGAGTCGAATTCAAGTAGGATATCGACCAAGGTCCCACCAGCCTCTTCAGAAAAGTCATTTTTCCACTTTACCCGCGGTTTTGTATCGTTGATAGTTGCAGATTCATCGCAGAAGGCGTCAATTCCAGAAAAGGACTTTTCCTTTACAATGCTTTCATAATCAAACCTGCACCAATGGATATCACCTTCAGGCCCTAGCATATAATAATGCCAAAGACCGCCGACCTTGAAATCCATGGATTTCGTAATAGCCTGATAGGGTTTGGGTGCCCACCATTGGTCCAGGATTTCTGCATCGGTCCAGGCTGCCCATACCAAATCTAAGGGAGCATCAAAAGATCTTTCTACGTGGATGGTTCTGGTCTTTTTGTCCACGTTAAAATTGAAAAGCACGGCTGTGTTCATTTTTTGTTTTGTTTTAGTTGATTTAATACATTATCCAACTGGTCAAACCTCTTCGCCAATAGCTGCCTAAACTGATCCAACCATTTTTCTATTTCTTTCATTTTATCCGCATTGAGGTGGTAATAGATCTCCCTGCCCTGTTGTTGGTGGGTAAGAATTTCACATTCCGCCAATACCTTAATGTGCTTGGACACCGCCTGTCTGCTGGTCTGAAAATGCTCAGCAATCCCATTCGGTGTCATCGCCCCTACTGCAAGCAGGAGTATTATAGCCCTCCTAGTTGGGTCCGCTATAGCCTGAAATACATCTCTTCTCACATCCATAATCTTTTTTTTGCTACTATATGGTTGCGAATATACGTGCAATTATTTGGTTGCGCAAATAATTTCGCTTTTTTTGCCACATAGAGGTTCTTAGAATAAATCAAATAAATGTTTACAGGACTTTGCGGAAAAATTATTTGCCCGCATTAGAAACGGAGCAGGCCTTTTTTACCACATAGTTGCATAGTTCACATAGTGGGTTTTCGAAAAATATTTTCTACGTTTTAAAACTATGTGCGCTATGTGTCCTATATGGTAAAATTTTTTTTCCAAATTCAATAGCTCCGGCTATTCTTTAACCACATAGTTGCATAGTTCACATAGGGGTTTTAGAAACACTTTTTCTAAATTTAAAACTATGTGCCCTATGCTGCAATCTTTTTACCACATTATTTGATTTTACTAAAAATAATTCTACATTTGTAGAAATTAATGACACTATGTAGAATGACGTTATCCAAATCCGAAGAAAAATTAATGGAACTGATATGGTCAAACCAGCCCATATTTATGAAAGAACTTTTGGAAGTTCATCCGGATCCCAAGCCTGCGCCGAGTACGGTGGCTACGTTATTGAAACGCATGCAAAATAAAGGGTTTGTGGATTTCAAACTGTTTGGAAACTCCCGGCAATATCACGCACTGGTGGAGAAGCATGATTATTTTACAGGTCAGGTGAAAACCATTATCAAAGACTTTTTTTCCGACAGTCCGCTTCAATTTGCATCCTTCTTCACCAAAAAGGCAGACCTGACAACCAAGGAGTTGGAGGAGATCAAAAAACTGGTAGAAACCGAGATTGAAATCAGAAAGAAATGATGGTCCTGGTCAAATTTATTGCTTGCTCGGCATTTCTGATGCTACTATTTCACCTCTTTTTGGCAAAGGAAAAATGCTTTCCGCTAAATCGTTGGATATTGTTAGCCCTTATACCCGCCGCCATGATCATCCCTTTCCTCAGCTTTCCAATATTTGTACTGCATCAAAGCCAAGTACCGATAGAGCATCTTCCACTCGAACTCTCACGATCGACCACAGTAATCCGATCAAACCCAAGTCCCCAGGCCTTCTCTCCCATAC
>DATHWC010000039.1:0-5586 GCA_035460985.1 Lunatimonas sp. | reverse complement strand
TTTTCCGAATGGGAGGATTTTCTAATTATCTCCCGGGACATGCGAGAAAATGATGCGCTGTTTATAGTAATGAGCCGGAAGGGTGAAATCTCATATGATCCGATCATGAAAAACATTCCGAATTATCTTAACAAATACTTTCAGGCCTATAATTTTGCACTGGTTTATCCCATGCAACAAGGATTGTCTGACTTCAAAGCTGGAAATATCTTTAGCCCTTTTGTCAATAATTTTGACAGGCTGGATGATATTGGGCAAACCATCTCAGCGCTATTTAAAAGGAAATAGCGGATGCCGTTGGATGATGGGTGTTCCAATTAAACAATTTCCGGATCAGGAAGATCCTTGGTTTTTTTCATGCTCCATTTCATCAGCGGCCCAGAAGTCATACTGGTTACGATAGCCATCACTACAAGGGCAACGAAAAGTTTTTCGTCTATTAGTCCGTTTTCCAAGGCGATTAGACCCAAGATAATCTCCATGGCACCCCTGGCGTTCATTCCAAACCCTACCGCCAAAGACTCCTTGAGGTTAAATCCTCCCCGAAAGGCACCAAAGCCACTACCCACTATCTTGCCAACAAAGGAAATTCCTAAAACGGCCAAAGTAAGCATTAAGTCAAAATTGGTCACAAAATTGATCTTCAGTCCGATGGATACGAAAAAGAGTGGCGCGAATATGTTATTGATAAACTGATGGACGATTTCCTTGGCCCGCTCGGACATATGTTCACTATCTCCTAGTGCAATCCCCAGAAGAAATGCACCAAAGATGGCATGAATCCCCAACCATTCCGTGAAGGCAGCCGATATAAAGCAAAAGGCCATAGCGAGTGATAAAACGCCTCCCGGCCAGGCCAGCTTTTTATTTACCCAGGGAAGGGAGCGGTTGATCAATGCCTTCCCAACAGTGAGCATAAAGAAGGTGAACAGGAGTGTGACACCAATGGTCTGAAGCAGGGAAAGGCTTCCGGATTTTCCCATAAAAGACAAGATCACTGAAAAAATCAACCAGCCGATAATATCATTTACCATGGCAGAAGCTACGATAAGCATCCCCATTTTTGTTTTAAAGAGGTTTAGATCCATTAAGATCCTCACTACCACGGGCAAGGCCGTTATGGACATGGCTGTTCCCATAAAAAGAGAAAACAGCAGCCGGTTGCCTTCGACTAATCCAAAGAAATCGGGAAAATAGTAGGGGAATACAAAACCTAAAGCGAATGGAATGACCAAACCCAGCAAGCTGATATTAAGAGCCGCTTTTCCTTGCGACCATACCAAATGTAGCTCTACTTCCAGTCCCGCTATAAAAAGTAACAAGATGACGGCGACCTGCACAAAGCCATCCAAAGCTAAATTAGCAGAAGGATTGCTTAAAAAAAGTGATTCGAAGGTATCAGGAGAAATTGTTCCAAGAATGGTCGGTCCCAACAGGATTCCTGCAAGCAGCTCCCCCACGACAGCCGGCTGCTTCAGCTTTCTGGCCACCTCGGCGAAGATCCGGGCCATCAGCAACATAGTAGCTAATTGCAGGAGTAAGTTGATTACTTCGTTATGGGATAAACCGTTCATGTGGGGGTATTTATTTTTTTACGATCAAGAGGTTGCACGGCAGGTTTCCTAAAATATCTTCGATATCATGGGGGAAAAGCCGGTCAAAAAAGGTGAGGTTTTCGTGTCCTCCTAAAATCAACAAATCTGCATGAATACCCTCCGAAAACTTGGCCAGTTCATGAGCCCAACGGCCTGAGGTGATTTTAATGTTTATTTTTAATCCTTCATGATCGATCGTTTTTAAAATATCTTCCACATAGTGGATTTCTTCGTTCACCATTTTCTTGCGCTGCTTGGAGGCTTCCTCCTCATTTTCCTCCCCAATGGTAGCCATTTGTAGGCCGTACATTTTGATCTCGTTTAGAATAAAGACCTGCGAGGCCTGTTCCAGCTTGCATATTTCTACCGCTTTGCTAATAACGAACGGCGTCTGAGGCTGTTGGGTGCCGTTGATTACTATTTTCTTAAAGGGCGCAGGTTGGTCAGAAGGTTCAATCAATACCAAAACCGAACACGCCGCTTTACGAATTATTTTTCGGGCAATACTTCCCAGGTAGTATGTGAACAGCACCTCTTTTTTCATAGCCCCTGCTACCAATAGATCAACATTTTCAGTGTTGCAAATCTGTATGATTTTTTTTGCAGGCTTGCCTTCTTCCCAGATAATCTTCGTTTGCTTTGGGTCTACAGCATGCTTTTCTAGAATAGCAAGTAATTTTTGCTCCAGTTCTTGGGTTTTTTTGCCAATATGGATAAGCACCAAGGATGCCTGATGAAGATCTTTCAGTCGCTTAGTCTCTGCAATTAAGGCCTCAATTCTAGGCGAAAAGGCGATGGCAAGGGCAATCTTTCGGTACATATTTTTTGTGGATCTATATCAAAAATTAAAGTAGACAAAAATTTCGGAAAATACGGTGCCTTTTAAGAATTATCTTCCTCGCGCATTTTTTCACGCAACGAACGCAACGAAGCACGCAACGGTCGCTGTGTAAAATTTTAAAACAATCAAAAAGCAGAAATTTTCGTAAATTAATATCGATATACCTCATTTCAGTTGAAATTTTTAAAAATCTTTGCTTCGCTGCGTACGCTGCGCAAAACCGTTGCGATCCCCGCGTGAAATCGTTTCATTCGCCGCGAGAAACCAATTTTTTTTTGAGCGTTGAATTGATTTCTCTCCGATCATCCTATTTTAATTTGATTCCTTAACGGGATGGTTGTTACTTTGCAAAAACCTAACTGAATAATTTACGGAACCAACATCATGTCAAGCAACTATGGATTGAAAAGTGCGGCGAGCATTTTATTTTTATGTATGGTAACCATATCTGCATTTGCACAGCAAACCAGCAAGATTACCGGAAAAATAAATGATCCTGATACAAAGGAGGGCTTGGAATACGTGTCAGTTGCAGCCTATTCTCCTACCGATTCCAGTTTGGTGGCTGGGGGCATCACTGATGTAAATGGGGAGTTTGTCTTGGAACTAAAGCAGGGGACCTATTATCTACGCCTTCGATTTATAGGTTACGAGGAAAAGATTCTGGAAGAAATATCGGTCAGACAATCCACGCTTTCACTGGGTACAATATCCTTGGAATCCGGAGAGCAGGCACTTGGTGAGGTGATCGTAGCGGCGGACAAACTTGCCGTTAGGCATAAAATAGACCGGCAGGTTTATGGTGCCTCCGATTTCGAGGCTAGTGTGGGGGGAACAGCTTCTGATTTGATTAAAAACCTTCCCTCCATCTCCATGAATGCCGAAGGTGAAATTTCTGTCCGGGGAAGTGCGGGATTTGTAATTCTCATTGACGGCAAACCAGTGCAGGCAGACGCAACGTCCCTATTAAATCAATTGCCTGCCAACGCCATCGAAGACATCGAAATCATTACCACACCATCTGCCCGTTTTGATCCTGAAGGAAAGGCGGGAATCATAAATATTGTGACCAAAAAAGGCAGTACGGACGGAACTTATCTGCTAATAAATGCACTTGCAGGTGCCCCCAGTCTGGATCAGCACGGCAACGCCCGTTCTCCACAGCGGCATGGCGGTGACTTTACCTTTAATATGCGGAAAAACCGTTGGGACATTTCCTTGGGGGCCGATTATAACCGAAACGATGTGGCCGGATTTCGGGATGGACAGGTAGAAACCTACTTGAACAATACAGTTACATCATTTCCTTCAGAAGGGGAAAGGAGCTATAAAAAAGAAAACTATTCGGGACGTGCAGTAGTCGCTTATACGTTTAACCCAAAAAACACGATCAACGCATCCGTATACGGCGGCAGCCGTATGGAAACCCGCTATGCGGATATTTTATATAGTCAAACACGAACCCTTGTTGGAGAGGAGAGTCCTTACGACGCCTTGAATTACTTCAATATGAACGAGCGCGAGCGTAAAAGCCGTTTTTTTATTGGAAGTCTGGACTATACTACCGTGTTTGACAATAAATCCACCCTTAGCATCTCGGGCTTATATGAACATACCAACCTGACAGGGCCTACCCGCAATCTAAATTTAAATCCATTAAATTACGCCGATACGTTGGATTACCTTGCCATGGATGAATATAATCCCTTGGACGGAATCCGTGTGAATGTAGATTATTCCCTTCCTTTAGGAAAAGCCTCTACCCTAATCACGGGTTACCAATACCGTCACCTCAAGCACGTAGGTGAGTTTGCTTTTCGACAGAAAATCTTGGGTACAGGGGAATTTGAAGAGCTGGATGCCTTTGGCAGTGACGTGGATTTGTTCCGAACCATTCATTCCGTGTATGGAGAGTACCAATACCGTACCGAAAATCTGTCCATAACCGGGGGAGTCCGAGTGGAAGATACGGACCGAAGGCTAGACGATTACGGGCAGCAGCAATCCTATGATCTTCAGTTGCTCAACCTTTTTCCGAGCCTGAGCATCAACTACAACTCGGAAAAAGGCATAACCTGGAAAGGAAGCTATAGCCGAAGAATCGAGCGGACCACGACATCCATGATGAACCCTTTCCTTTCCAGAAGACACTCCGAAGTACTGGAGGTGGGAGATCCAAATTTGCTTCCGGAGCTTGTCGATGCTGTGGAGGTAGGGTTGGTAAAAAATTTAGATAGGGCTTCGCTATTTGCCAATGCCTACTACAGGAGGGTTAAAGATGCCATCAACCGGGTCAATACTGTATATAATGATTCAATATTGATGCGGGTCTACACCAATGCGGGAGTTTCCCAAGTGTATGGTGCCGAGGTTGGTGCTGACTTGGAACCTACGGACAACTGGAAAGTTTTCTTGGGAGGAACGTTATATTATTTTGATTTGCAGGGAACTGCCGTAGGACAGCAGGTACAGCGGAATAGCTGGAACTATTCGTTTAACGTTAACAGTAGCGTAGATTTGGGAAGTGATTGGGACTTGGTGTTTAATTTGAATTACCTTTCGCGAATTATTACCGTACAGGGGGAAGACAGCCGCTTTTTCTCACCCAATATGACGGTAAAGAAATCGCTGATGGATAACCGGCTATCATTTGCATTGCAATGGAGAAATATTGGCATGGGCGTCTTGGACTCTAACCGACAGCGGATCAGCGGTAGTGGTGAAGGGTTTTTTACTTCCACGCATTATATCTATGAGCGGGATGTTATTCTGCTGACGGCTTCCTTCCGTATCAATCAACTAAACAAAAAGCTAAACTTTACAAAGAGCGAATTTGGGGATAGGGAGTTTTAGGGTCACGTTCGTGTGTTCTCATATGGTTAAGGATTTCAGATTTTAGATTTAGGATTTCAGTTCATAACTCATCACCCATAACAACCAATTAACCACCAGACTGAGCGGCAAACTTTCATTATTTTTGACCCTTGAAGGTGTCAAATTTAAATCAAATCTGTACCTTTGAAAGGTCAAATGGAGAAGTTACAAACTATATCCTACAAAAGAATAGATAGAGTCGATACTAGACTGAAAAAAATAAAAGTAAGTGGACGGTAGACATTTTTTCTTAATCAACTTTCGGTAAATCACCAG
>DATHWC010000038.1:0-11919 GCA_035460985.1 Lunatimonas sp. | reverse complement strand
TGACGGATTTTACGGATCTCCACGGATTGTTTTTATCGACGCCCGACTATTATCCCAGCAAAAAAAATCCGCTTTATCCGCTTTATCCGTGTTCCAAGTTTGAAGCGAATCGAACACAGATTTGACGGATTGTACGGATTTCCACGGATTGTTTTTATCGACGCCCGACTATTATCCCAGCAAAAAAAAATCCGCTTTATCCGCTTTATCCGTGTTCCAAGTTTGAAGCGAATCGAACTCAGATTTGACGGATTTTACGGATTTCCACGGATTGTTTTTATCGACGCCGACTATTATCCCAGCAAAATAATCCGCATCATCCGCTTTATCCGTGCCATCCGCAACATCCGTGTTCTATTGTACCTCCAAAAAGGATGGCCCGCTGATTTCCGCAGATTGTTTTAACCGACGCGACTTTAAAAAAAAATCCGCATCATCCGCTTTATCCGTGTCATCCGTGTTCCAAGTTTGAAGCGAATGGAACACTGATTTGACGGATTGTACGGATCTCCACGGATTGTTTTTATCGACGCCGACTATTATCCCCGCAAAAAAATCCGCATCATCCGCTTTATCCGTGCCATCCGTGTTCCAAGTTTGAACCGAATGGAACACAGATTTGACGGATTGTACGGATTTCCACGGATTGTTTTTATCGACGCCGACTATTATCCCAGCAAAAAAATCCGCATCATCCGCTTTATCCGTGTTCCATTTTTTCCTCTTTTTTTCGAATAATTTGTTATTTTTACCTTTATTAAAAATTACAATTAAAAAGTATAAACCTGAAATAGTATGCCATCAACTCTAATCAACAAATGGGGTTTTATTTTCATAATGGGAATAGGCCTTTTGTACGCTTGCCAGCCGGCTCAACATAAAGATGCCGACAATGAAGTCCATCCTTTTGATGAACTCTCTGAGGACGAAAGAAGACTTCCTGAAAACGCCTTGGTAGGAATAAAGGTACATGAGGATTTAGAGGCAACTTTATTTGCTTCCGAACCAATGATAACTAATCCCACAAATATTGACATAGACCACCGCGGTCGGGTGTGGGTCTGTGAGGCATACAACTATAGACCTGCCATTACTGGAAACCCCACCAAAGAAGCAGGTGATCGGATCGTGATCCTAGAAGATACCAACGGCGATGGTAAAGCTGACAAAAGCACCGTCTTTCACCAAGATCCGGAACTAAATGCGCCCTTGGGAATATGGGTCATGGGAAATCAGGCCATTGTATCCCAAAGTCCCTATGTATGGCTGCTTACAGATACCGATGGAGACGATGTGGCAGATAAAAAAGAAGTGATTTTTCAAGGCATCGACGGTGATCAACATGACCACGGCATGCATGCGTTTATTTTTGGCCCAGACGGAAAATATTATTTCAATTTTGGGAATTCGGGAGGTCAAATTCTTGACCGGAACGGTAAGGTGGTAATAGATAAAAGCGGAAATCCCGTAAACAAAGACAGCTACAAAGAGGGGTTGGTTTTCCGATGCAATCCTGATTTTACAGAATTTGAAGTATTGGGACAAAACTTCCGCAATAACTACGAAATAGCCGTGGACTCCTACGGCACCATGTGGCAGTCGGATAACGATGATGACGGCAACAAGGGGGTCCGAATTAATTTCGTCATGGAATACGGCAACTATGGGTATAAAGATGAGATGACAGGAGCCGGTTGGCGGGTCAACCGAACAAATAAAGAAAAAGAGATACCGCTACAGCATTGGCATTTGAATGACCCCGGCGTAGTACCTAACCTGCTTCAGACCGGAGCGGGTTCGCCTACCGGAATGGTCATTTATGAAGGGGACTTGTTGCCTGAAGTATTCCAAAACCAAATGATCCATACGGATGCAGGACCCAATGTGGTTCGGGCCTATCCGGTAGAAAATTCCGGAGCTGGCTATTCCGCCTCCATTGTAAATATTATGGAAGGTGACAAAGACCAGTGGTTTCGGCCTTCGGACGTAGGCGTTGCTCCCGACGGTTCGCTTATGGTAGCGGACTGGTATGACCCGGGTGTCGGGGGGCATCAGGTGGGCGATCTCAATCGGGGGAGAATTTTCCGTGTCGCTCCCTCAAAATCTTCGTATACCGTACCAAAATTTGACTTCACAAGTGTAGAAGGAGCACTTAAAGCACTCGAAAATCCCAACCTTTCCGTCAGGTATCACGCTTGGCAAAAGCTTCACTCCGCAGGTACCGCCGCGGAGACGGGACTAAAAAAGCTATTTGAAACACACGCCAATCCTAGAATTCAAGCCCGGGCTTTTTGGGTTTTGGCTAAAATTGAAGGAATAGGCAAGAAATATATCGATCAGGCCATCACCAGTGAAAACCACAATCTACGCATCGCGGGTTTACGTGCCGCAAGGCAAGTAGATTTGGACCTGATCCCTTATCTATCGGACATGGTAAATGACCCGGATCCCCAGGTAAGAAGGGAAGCTGCTATTGCACTGAGGCATCACAGCTCCCCGGAAGCTCCCGCCTTATGGGCGACCCTGGCTAGCCATCATGACGGGGAGGATCGTTGGTACCTGGAGGCACTTGGAATCGGTGCTGATCAGCAATGGGACGCCTATTACGGAGCCTGGCTCAAGCAGGTAGGTGATAAAGCATCTGAAAACAAGGCAAACCGGGATATCACATGGAGGTCGCGAACCGGTCTGGCTGTCCCTCAGCTTGCAAGTCTGGCCTCCGACAAAGATGTGCCTCTAGAGGACAGGTTGAGGTATTTTAGGGCCTTCGATTTTAATCCGGATAAGGCCAAAAAATCCAATGCCCTCTTGGAGATGCTGGAGGATAATCAAATTCGCCAGGAGGGCCAAGAGGAAGCGGAAGGGATTAACCGGCTGGTTCTTACACACCTTGATCCCTCTTATCTTGGGAAATCAGTTGCTGCTCAAAACGCTTTATCCGCAGTGTTGGACGAAACTTACGGTACGGAAGAATATCTCGAAATGGTTCAACGGTTTGAAGTGAAAAAGGAAAATCCCAGACTCCTTCAGCTAGCCATAGATCAAAGCGACAATAATTTAGGCCGGACGGCAGCGGCTATGTTATTGCGTCAGAATGGAAAACCATTAATTACGCAGGTAATCAAAAGCGACGATGAAAAAGCTATTCTAAACACCCTCATGGCGTTGCGCGGCGTGGGTACCAAAGAATCATTGGAGATATTGGAGGGTTTGACGTTTGACACACAAACACCTTTAACTATCCGCAGAGAAGCCGCAGCTTCCATTGGCGGGAGCTACAGTGGCGAAGACCGCGTGATTACCTTATTAAAGGAAGGGAAGCTTCCTGAAAATCTAGTCGCATCTGCCGTCACTGGGGTGAGCAGGGCGTGGAGAAAAAGTATTCGGATGGAAGCCAATTCATATCTGGATAATGGAGACACGGAGGGAAACAACCTCCCTCCCATGAATGAGCTTTTGGCCATGTCCGGTGATACCGATAGCGGCAAAAATGTTTATAAAACTAATTGTGCTGTTTGTCATCAAGCAGGGGAGCTGGGCATGGACTTTGGACCGAAGCTGACGGAGATAGGAAGTAAATTGTCCAAAGAAGCCCAATATATTTCCATCATCCATCCAGACGCCGGCATTAGCTTCGGTTATGAAGGGTATATGCTGCAAATGAAGGATGGCAGCACCCTAGGTGGGATCATATCTAGCCAGACCGAAACAGATATTGAACTCAAATTGCCCGGAGGAAGTACAGTGCCCATAAAAACCAGTGACGTAGCATCCATGACACAAATGGAAAACTCCATGATGCCAGCAGGTCTGGAACGTTCAATGAGCACACAGGAGCTGGTTGATTTGGTGGAATTCCTGATGAGCTTGAAAACTAATTCTTAAATTAACCCAAATATGAATATGCAACAAAAAAGAAGAAACGCAATCAAAAAACTTGCCGGCACCGCAGCCTTGGGAATGGTAATTCCCGGATTGAGCCAGCGGCTCTTCGCCGCTGAAAATAGCTTACCCGCAGATTTAAAAGGAAATATAAACCATTCCGTTTGTAGATGGTGCTACAACGATATAGCGTTTGAGGATCTTTGTGTCGCCGCAAAAGAAATTGGATTAAAATCAATAGAATTGGCAGGGCCTGAGGAATGGCCTATATTGAAAAAGCACGGTCTGGACTGTGCCATGCCTTGGGGTGCAGGAATGGGCATAGAAAAGGGATGGAACAATCCTGAACTACATGATGAGCTCGTCAAAAGCTACGAAGAAGTCATACCAAAAGTAGCAGAAGCAGGATTGAAACAAATCATTTGTTTTTCGGGAAACAGAAATGGGATAGATGATCAGACCGGCATAGACAACTGCGTAAAAGGCCTTAAACGGATTATGCCTGTAGCCGAAAAACACAACGTCATCATGTGTATGGAGCTACTTAACAGTAAAGTAAACCATAAGGATTATCAGGCGGACCACACCGCATGGGGCGTAGAGCTTTGCAAGGGAGTGGGGTCTGAAAATATCAAACTGCTCTATGACATCTATCACATGCAAATCATGGAGGGAGATGTCATTGCTACCATCAAAAAATTCCACCCCTATATTTCCCACTATCATACAGGGGGAGTACCTGGAAGGAATGAGATAGATGAAACTCAGGAATTGTATTATCCGGCCATTATGAAAGCTATTCTCGATACGGGATACAAAGGATATGTGGGGCAGGAATTTATCCCGAAGAGAAAGGATAAGTTGGCCTCTCTAAAGCAGGGAGTGGAAATTTGTGATGTTTAAAATCCCTAATAAAACATAAAAAGCCAATCTTTCGATTGGCTTTTTATGTTTTAAAAAAAAGTAGTTCTAAATTCAATTCATATTCAACGTATCCCTTTCGAAAATCCCACCTGAAATAATTGGATTCTTTTTTAACTGATCTTTTGATTTAATTTTTAGCTTTTCAGAAATCGGAGGTGTTGTAAGTACGTTGGCCTTTACACATTTTAGTGTTCTAGCATCCATCCACAACCCGAGAGTTACCGCTAAAATCACTAATATCGGTAATAGTATATGATCATTTACACCTGATAAAAGAAAAGGTAACGCAATAAAAAGACAGGTAACCCCTGCAAGGATCATGGCAACCTTATCATGACCTAATCCCATTCGCAAAAGAAAATGATGCACATGGCTTTTATCAGGTTTAAGAGGGGATTTCCCTTTTGATATTCTTTTTACAAAGATCCGGATCGTATCATAAATGGGAACGATCATCAATCCTAGACCAGCAGCAATTGGGGCTTCCAATTTTAGTCCCTCCCATCCAGACATGGTTCCATTTTTATCAACAAATAGAATAACAAAAACCGTTAATGCAAAACCCAAACTAAGTGATCCAGTGTCCCCCATGAAAATTTTAGCTGGATGCCAATTAAAAACAAGAAAGGAAAGAACTCCTCCGACCAGTGTAAAAGCTATCACACTATATGCATGGAGGCCAACAGAGTGAAACCAAATTCCCAAAACCGCAAACGATATTGTACATAAGGACCCAGCTAGACCATCAGCCCCGTCAATAAGATTGAAAGAATTAGTTAGTATAATCAACAAGAAAAAGGTAAGGCTAATACTCAGCATATAGGGAAGTTCATGGATTCCTAAAAAACCGTAGAATCCTGATATCCGTATGTCTGCCATACTGATAATGAAAAACGCTGGAATACACTGACCAATTAATTTCTGAATGGCCGAAAGTTCCATCAAATCATCCCGTACCCCTACCGAAAACATGATGGCTAAAGCCACTAAAAAATAACGGGATTGCATAATCTCCTCAAATGAAAGCCATGAAAGCATTCCAAAAAAAGCCGCAAAAATAATGGTCAATCCTCCCATAGAAGGAATATAACCACTATGAATCTTCCTACCACCTGGAACTTCGGTAAAATTAAATTTTTTAAACATCAAGATTATCCCAGGGGTAAGGATAAACCCCACAAAAAAAGAGGTAAATAAGGGTAGAAAAAGATTCATACTCGTGCTTGGCTAAAGTGATATTTTAATTTCAGTAGACAAAATGGAATAAAAACTAACTAATCATTGCAAATCTAGCTAATTTTTATAAAATAATTGATACCATTTAACAAATTCACCTATTCCAAATTCTATGGAAGTATTCGGTTTATAACCCAATTCCGCTTCCAATGCAGCCGTATCCGCATATGTGGCTGGAACATCCCCAGGTTGAATAGGAAGCAAGTCCTTCTTAGCCTCCTTACCAAGCGCCTTTTCGATAGCTGTAATGAAATCCATCAATTTTACAGGGGAAGAATTACCTATGTTGTATATTTTATAAGGTGCCTTCGATTTGCTGGGGTCTGTATTGCTGGATGCCAGATTTGGATTGGCAACTGGAGGATGGTCGATCACACGTACTACTCCTTCGATAATATCTGATATATACGTGAAGTCCCGCATCATTTCCCCAAAGTTAAACACTTGAATGGGTTTGTTTTCCAATATTGCTTTTGTGAACAAAAATAAAGCCATATCTGGACGTCCCCACGGACCATAGACTGTGAAAAAACGCAATCCGGTGGTAGGTATCCCAAAAAGATGGCTGTACGTGTGGGCCATTAATTCATTTGACTTTTTGGAGGCGGCATACAGTGAAACCGGGTGATCCACATTATCACTTGTGGAAAAAGGCATGTGTGTATTGGATCCATACACGGAACTGGACGAGGCATAAGCAAGATGCTTGATCTTGTAATGTCTACACGCCTCCAACAGATTGATAAATCCAATTATATTCGCCTCAATATATGCGTCAGGGTTTGTGAGAGAATACCTGACGCCGGCTTGAGCCGCAAGATTGACCACCTTGTCAAATTTCTCGGCTTCAAATAGCTTCAACAAATTCTCCTTATCTTCCAGCTTTAATTGAATAAACCGATAGTTTTCGTAGGAATCACTTTGGACTATTTTTCCATATTCTATCTCAGATTTACGAATCCCATTTTTTTCAAGACGACCATATTTTAAATTAATATCATAATAATCGTTAATACTATCAAGACCAATGACTTCGTCCCCCCTACTCAAAAGCTTTTCAGCTAAATGCATTCCGATAAAACCGGCTGTTCCTGTAATTAAAATTTTCATGTGTCGTTCAATTTGTTAGGTTAGAGTCACTGTAATAAAAATCTAATTTATCTAGTTTTTTTACCTAAAACTAAATAATATTTGGCACATGTGCCAATTTAAATAACTAAAACGATTTCCATCTGTCTTCGAATAAGTCAAACCAGTTTTTACTTCCCCCATTTTTGGTTCCACCGATAAATAAGATAAAGTTGCCCCATAGAGGCATTTGGGGAATGTTTTCAAACACAATCTTTTTATATGTCAGGATATAATGATGTGTTGTCATACCCGAGATTTATTTAAAATAGGTTTTTAAAATACCATTAATCGTATAAAAAGAAAAAAAGTATGCTGATTGAAATAAATTCATTTTTTCAACTTTTCTATAAACTTCCCATTGGTACCTTGAAGCTTTCCATTTATTCCCGGAAATAGAATTATTTCTTACCCGATATTTCGCAAGGGGCCTGTGGATGCCATATCCTTTTGGAATAATTTTCAGTATTTTAAGCCAAAGGGCAAAATCTTGCCTTTTTTTAATTTCCGGCATAAATACCTTCCCTAATAAGGAAACGTCATAAACTGCTGTAAGACAGCCAACAGAGCAGGTCTTCACCAGATTTTCATACGTTACCTCTACCGGAGCCTTCACCCTCCCTTTATAGACACCGTCTTCTGACATCTTATCATACGAAGAGAAGGTAAAAGCATATCCATGTTTCAACATAAATGAAATTTGCGTTTCCAACTTTTCCGGATACCAGACGTCATCACTATCTAAAAAGGCGATGAATCTACCATTTGCCATTTCAATCGCTTTATTGCGGCTGAATGCTGGGCCGGAATTGACCATATTTCTGTAAAACCTAATTCTATTATCTTTTTCAAGATACTTGTTTATTATGGAAGGACCATTATCATTTGAACAATCATCAACCACGATCAATTCAAAATTGGTGTAACTTTGGGCCAACACAGAATCGATAGTTTTACTGATAAACTTTCCCGAATTATGCAAAGGGGTAATAATAGAAACTAGTTCCACTTTCATGACAACAATCTGGAATAGACCTGTATAAGTTTACTTTCTTGCACTCCCCAATTATATTTATTTAAAACAGCGTTTCGACCATTTTCACTCATTTGTTCATAAACTTTCTTGTCTTCATACAATGTAGTCAATGCCTGCTCTATTTCTTGAAAATTGTCAGGATCAACCGCTATTCCACATTGATTTTCTTCAACCAGCGCTTTCCAAACAGGAAAGTCTGTACAGATTATAGGTAATCCGTAGGTCATGTATTCAAAAAATTTGGTCAACTCTTTCTTTTCATAGTGTTTGGTTTTAGGAAATATAGCCAGTCCTGCGACCCACTTTCTTTCCAAATATTTTGCAGTAATCTGATCAAAGGGAACAAATTCTCCCTTCCCAATTAGGCGCATCCTATCAACATTTTCTCCAATTGATTTTTCCAACTCTAGTGCCAAATCCATTTTACAAAACCCTATAAATGTAATATGGATATCTGGTATATGGTTTAGCAACCTAGTTTGAGTATAAGCCCCTCTTACTTCCGTAAGGTTCCCTGTATAAATGAGGTCTTTTCCCTTAAATCCTGAATGCACAGTCGGCAGATTTCCAGTAGCATTTTCGGACAGAATTGGATAATTCAAAATGAGGGTCCCTTTCGGGAATCTTTCCTGGTAATATTTTTCCGCAAGCAACAGGGTCGCATTTTTAGAAAAGGTTTTTTCCAATTTATCAAGCAATTTGGCTGCCAGACCCTTGACCCACCTGGGAAGGTATTCCTTTTGGCCGATTCCTGTCACATAGTCTTCATGGATATCGTATATGACCTTTTTTCCCTGCTTTGACAATAGATAAGCATAGGGTAAAAGTTCAGGATCATGTATTTGATATACATCTGGGTTCAATTTTCTAGCTGCCTTATACACAGCCCTTGCCTGAAATACCATTCTGTGAAGTAGACCCTTATTTGCACCTACATCAATGATTTTCACGCCCTTAAAATCTTGAGGTCCTTTGCCGTCAGCAACTATTAAATGTACGAAATAACCTGCATTTTTTAATGAAACGCATTGTTTAATTAAAATCCTATTATCATAACGGGAATGTACGCTAGTAAGATGGGCTATTTTCGGATAATTCTTCAAGATGCTTAGAGTTTTTATACAAGTACCTGACCATTACACCTAAAGTCCCATAATACAAGATGACGAATCGGGGTTGGTCTGTGATAACACTGGAAACTGAAGTCAAGGGTAAAATGAAGCAAAAAATGGAGAAAGAAATAAAAAAAGCCGCCACTGCATAATCATTGTCTCTTATTGCCTTTTTATAAGATTTCAAACTCATCAAATAGGTTGCAATTAACAAAATGACATACAGGAGTATCCCAATAATTCCATATCTATACAAATACAAGGCATAAAAGGATTCCAATTGTGGTCCGGTAGATTTTCCTATTCCAACTCCGATTAGAGGTATTGAAAATTGATTTTCCAATACCCACAATAATTGTTGGTATCGTATATTTGCAGAACCTCCCCCGGTAGCCGAAACCCCGCCCTTCTCGATTAAAGCATTGATACCCAAATAAAGATACGGATAGGTTCTTTCTACCCAATCCAATATAGGTTGGTAAATAATCAACGTAATTCCAATAAATATAAAAAAGAAAATATAGACCGTTTTCTTCTGTGGCAACCCTTCAAAACTCCAATAAATGAAAAATACATATAAATAGGAAAAAAGTAAGGCTATGAGCATGGTCCTGCTTTGAGATGCCAGAACACAAACCAAAGACAATAAATAAAGAATGAGATCTTTTTTATTTTTTTCAAAAAGGTATTTAAAAAAAAAATAATAAGATGAAAATATCATAAAAACAGCAAAAAAATAGGTTATCCCAAATGATCCGGTTGCTTTACCGTATAGAATGGGACGATCGGTTTTGTAAATAATGGTGCTTACTTTATTTCCCAAACTGCCACCAAAAGCCTCAAAAAGCGCATAAATAATTGAAAGAACAAAAACAAGCCGGAAAACATTGACCAGGTATTTCTTGATAGTTTGGGTATCCCAACTTATGGAAGAGAATAGAAAAAAAACTAAAATAATATATATAGGTTTATGAAATTCAAATAAATCTCGGATTGAAATATATTCCAATTCTAAAAATATTGATATACAAATCAGCAAAATAAAAAATGAAAAGTAAATCAAAGCATAAAAAACATGCCTTGCTTTTAGGGAAGATTTAAAGAAAAGAAGGTAGATAGCCATTAATCCGACAGCTGATCCAACCATAACGATATCACCTAATCTTCCTCCCGAAGTCCTAGTAAACGCAGGGAAAGCAGGAAACAGAATTATAAATGGAATAAAAAATTTAAAAAATGTCAGCCGGTTAATTGTAATCATATTAAGGCTATTGCTAATTCATAAGCCCTACTTGACAATGTTAGCGGATCTGGATTATTATCGGAAAGGAAATAACCTGTCTGATTTTGGGTTTTCTGAATCTGTATTTCGAGGGACTCGCGTACTCCTTTTTCAATACTATTTGAAAGCAAATGCTTAAAAACCTCGTAAACCAAGGGTAATTCAAACGCTGGAGAATTATAGGTATATGCATATTTGTTTTCAACCAACCGATTCAAAAAGGATGCTGAAAACCCATACTTCAACGCTTTGATGAATTTATTTGATTTAAAGAAGTTATGATCTGGAAATATCCTGTATAATCGGGCCAAAGGGAAAAGGTTATATAAATGATAACCAATTTCTTTTTCAATCACCAAATTTCTGTCCCTCTTCAAGTACATTTCATACCTTAATGATAAAATTTTACCCTTAAATGAATTGGCTTTTAAAAGATGTATGATCAGACCATCATTGCGAATCTCAAAGCCCTGTGAAAGAAGGTGGTCTAAGAATAACTCAACGTGATCTAAGTGGATTATTTCTCCGGTCTCTGCTAAGGCAGAAGCATACCACAACTGATGGTTCAGGGTATAATCCACTTTACTGGTACCCTGGATAGGATCTTTTGCTATCCAAGCCTTCACGCGTTTGTCAAATGGAAACGCCTCAGCGATATGCCTCGAATAATTAAGACAATCAGTATCATCTAGACATTTTGACGCTATAGAAAAAGCCTCTATGACCCATGCTTGTCCAATGACTCCATTACACCAATCCTTTCCTGCTTTTTGCCTTTGGATAAACACGCCATTTTTTTGAATCTTCACATTTCCCTTAAGGTATTTTAACAACAATAAAGCAGTGTCTTTGTACTCATCTTTTTGTGTCAGATAGTATAAAACACTGAAAATTATAGCAACATGGGAAGAATTCCTAACTGGTGTTTCCAGATCAAAATAAGGACCGTTTTCTCCTCCTGGGAAAAATCCCGTCCCCTTTCCAATTTTTACGATTTTCCCTGAAAGTTCCGGAGCCAAATTCTCAAGAAAAGAAATGTAATTATCTGCCATTTGTTCCTCCCCATAATTTAAATATTCCAACAAATATTCCGGCAGCTGTCACCCATCTTAAAAAATAACCTAGAAAAAACAAGCGGAAAAATCTCTTATGCAAAAATAGATGGCCTCCCTTATCAATGGCATCTTTTAACCGACCGGGGTGGGGAGGAACCCAAAATAAAATAAATCTATTTACCATATTAGTAACAAATGATTTTTCTTCCATCCATACGGTTGGTTGCCCTTTAGCTACCCGAAACTGCTTCTTTACCAATGGTG
>DATHWC010000037.1:0-20991 GCA_035460985.1 Lunatimonas sp. | reverse complement strand
GGCCCAGCTTTTTACATGCTCCGTAAGCATACAGTATTTTTGAACTTCGTAGAGTCCCCCATCTTTGATCAGGGCAAAGGGATTTTCCTGGCCATGGATGGTGGATTGTTGCAAAGCGGTAAAGACTTCGGAGAAGGCCATTGGAGTGGGCTTCGCGCCTAGAGCACTCCAAGTCTGCACGTATAATGACACGGAAGGAACCCGGAGAATCATCCCGTTCAACTCACTGGGATGTGTAATGGCCCGGTTTGCGGTCAGATTTCTTGCTCCCCGCTCAAACCAAGCTATGGGTCGAAACCCGGAAATCTCCAAAATATGTTGTTCGATTTCTTTTCCCAACGGGCCGCCGGCCACCTTTTTGAGGTGATCAGAATCCCGGATGGCAAAAGGTGTGGCACAGAGAATGGCATTGGGAAGGCTCCAACTCTGAAGGGATTCGCCGGTAATCATGATGTCGGCGCTGCCAACCAAAATACCCGTCAGCACATCCATTTCCTTGCCCAACTGCTCATTCGGATATACCTTGACCTCTATTCTCCCGTTTGAGCGGGTCTTCACTTCTTCGGCAAACCTCTCCGCTGCCTTGTGCCACCCATGCTGTCTGTTTGCCAGATGCCCAAACCGAAGAATATGTTCGGGTTTAGCCTCTTTTTCCGTGCCACAGGAAGCCACCAATAAGGTGACGCATAAAAAAGAAAGAAGGAATAGCCTATGTAGGTTCATAGTGGGTTGATTGCAGGATATCATCCCGAAAGTACAAAAAAAAGGGAAAGATTAGGCTCCGCTGTTAAAATTTAGTGCCAACTACAACGGTTTTTTTGATTTGCTCCACCCGTCCGTCAGGGTGAAACATTTCCACCCAAACGATATAATAGCCGGAACCTACCCGCCTGCCCTTTTCATCTGTTCCATCCCAGGTATAGAAGCCCTCCTGTCCCCAAACTTCATTTTGACAAAGCTCCTGAATCAACAATCCGTTGGGACTGAAGATGCGAAGGGTTGCCAAATAACCTGGTTGATCCAAGGTATAGGAAATAGTGGTAAAGGGCTTTTCGCCGACTGCATCCGGAATAAAAACCTGGGGTGAGATTTGAATGCCCTTTTCCATGTAACCCGGATCATATACCTGCGAATTTCTATAGCCCGGCGTGGCATAGCCTTCGGTAGCCGCGGCGGAATGCCAATTTTTGGGGTCATTAGCGGGCGCATCCAGTGCATACCGCTCCAAGGAAACCCCCCTAAAATCCCGTAAAAACGAATGGTGAAACCGCTCGTGGTAGTCAAGTCTTTCGATAAGATCTTCTTCGGGATTTAGCAACACTATCGATCCACTGGTGATTGGGTAACTGGGTAAGGACATTTGGAAAAAGGTTTCCGGTTTACCTTTCGGAAAATGGCTGGCTAAAAGTGTGACATCAGTTGTCAATACTAGAAAACTAAACGGATCAAGAATTAAATCTTGAGAGCTGATAACCCTTCTGTTGGCTATTTCTCCGTTGGCTATATTAGCCAATTTCCAATTTTTTAGATTGATGTATTGATTTGATGAGTTATAAATTTCGACGAATTTCGGCCCTCCAGTCCTTGGATTAAACAATATTTCGTTTAAAGCGACATCTCCTGATTGCGCCATACCCGGAATCTTAAACGTGTAGTAATTCGCTTCCGGATCAAGCAAATTTCCAGAACAATCCCGCCAGTTTATTGCAGTGACAGTATACGCCTGATTGGGTTGAAATTCTTCTGAAAACCGGACTAAAATTCCATATGGGTTTCCCTCATCAAGCCTTACTTCGGACACTTCCAATTGTGGGTTTATTTGGAAAATGGATTGGAGGTTTTGGTGCATGACGGGTTTTGAAAAGGTCACATACAGTTCGGTGGAGCCTTGAACTTCGGCCATTAGCAATCGTGGAGCTATGCGGTCCGGAGTATCATCAAAGACGGAATTTATCCGGCCGGGAGTGCCCCGTTCTGGTGCTTGGGAGGGACGGATATTGGCTGGAGTCTCGCAGGGGTAGTAGGGATTCACTATTTCCAGGCTAAACCCTCCCTGAGCGATACTGCTGCTGCCAAAGGTTCCGTTATCATATTTCACACGGTCTATCAAATTTCCCTTGGGGTCTGCCAACCACATTTCATCCCCGGCATTAAGCATAGTCGGCCACTGGGACAACCCCAGTACATGGCCATTTTTCGAGAATTCGGCTGCTTGATTTTGAGGACATAAAATGATAAATTCTCTTGCATCCAGAGTTGCTCTTGCAAGTGTGGTGTACGTTCTGGAATTTCCGAATCGGAGGCCACTCAGTTGAATGGCCCGATCCGTAGCGTTATACAATTCAACATACTCGGAATTGGGGAGGGGTCCGCCCTCCCTTGGGGCAGGCATTATTTCATTGATGATCAGTTGCCGAAACGATGGTGCTTGTGGTGGAGAAAATTCAAAAGTATATTGAATCTCATCAACCGCGTTTCTGTTTAAATCCTCTATTTGTTCAATCATGATGGTAAGAGAATCCACTTCAGAAAAAGCTTCATCAAAAACCAGTACAACCTGATGCATTTCCTCCCCAAACACAACCTCCAAGGGAGATAGGCCTTCAATCTGGTAAAAGCTCGGAACCACGGCCAAGATCGGATCAAGAGTCTCATCGAACTGCAAAACGAATTCATGCGCGTTTAATGCCTCCACCGACTGAAGCTTTGGTGGTATATTGTCCCAACGGAGCGTTCGTACGCTTCCGGGAATCCAAGCCCCACTCCCGTCCGTTCGTGGAGGAATGCGGAGCTGTAGGTTTCTGTCATTTGGAAGTGGTCTGTCTAAGACAAGTTGAAATTGGTTTCGGTGGCTGGGATTGACAAACACCTCTGTTTGAAACGTTTCTTCAACCCATTCAAACTCCCCATAAAAAGGATTCTCTTCCGACAAGGGAACCTCTTGGATTATTCGGATCAATTGGGCTTGCTCAACCCAAATATCTGAGATGGCATCATTATAATTTGCCTCATGAGTGAGGCTGTTCCCTTCTTTGTTTGAAATAGAACTAACCTGGCTTATCTCCAACATGAATGAACTCCCCAATGTCAAGGGAAAATTTAATTGGACCTGCACCTCATAGCCACTTTCCAATAATTCGACTTCATTTGCCACTTTTTCATTTACCCGGTATCTATCCCCAAAAATACTGGTGGCAGGATCTAAAAAATCCGTAAAGCCAATCACCAGTTTGGATTCGTCAATAAGTTGTACCCTTGCTATGTTAACAGTGCTATTATCCCAATTTTCTTCTACCTCAGTGGCTGTGTTGCCTGCTTTGTCGGTCAATGTAGGAATTAGGATTTCCAGCCAATCGGCTGACCAAGGAATCGATCCAGTTACCAAAAGTTGCCTGTCTCCTTGGCCTTTCACGTCGGTTATCCACTTTCCGTCAATACGAATTGAATCCGGCAATACAATCGGCTTGTCAGCCTGAAGCACCAATTCATAAGGAGAAAGCAAATACAGTGAGTCAAGGAAAGGAGGGCTGGTATCGTAAAAAAAGCTGGCATTTAAAGTTCGTGCCATGGCTTGACCAAACAAGTCCTGGAGATCCTTTACGCTTATTTGATAGGTGGTTTGTTGCTTCCAATTTTCGGTAAAAAATAGATCCAGTATATGGGGGCTTGGTTGGGAGGTGCTATCAGGACTGCCCACATTTTGGTTGACTTGGAAATTTTGAGGGATAGCTGCCCATTTTTCGTCAAGTCCTTTGTTAAATACCAACCTCAGAGATGCACTGTCCAACACCTGTATTTCACTGATCGCAATGGCCCTCGTATCCCAAGTAAAGGTTTTTTTATGCGTAATTAAGTATTTTCCCTCCTCAGTGAACATACCCGTAACCTGTACCTCTATAGGTACATTAGGGGGGAATTGTTGCGCATATATCAACTGGAAGGTGTTGGAGTTGTCGGGATCCGGAAGTACCAAATTGGGAGTTCCGAGATTCCTGTTAAGGAAATAGTTGCGCCTAAGACGGGCACTGTCAGCCCTTACAGGCTGATTAAACTTGACATTTAGGGATGTAGGAGAGGCAAAATAAACGGAATCCAACCCGTCTTCCCAGTAAAAAGGAATAACAGTCCTTGGCTGCACATTTCCAAAGGTATCCGCAACTCCTTCAACTATTAATTCATAGAAACTATCAAGCTGCAGGGGTTGGTCCAATAACAACGTTACATGGGATTCACTAGATGGGGTATTTTGAGTGATCTCCCCCTGAAAGGGCTGAATTTCGAACGTCGAATTATCGTCATGTGAATTTGGCATCAATGCCTTATCATAATAGAGCCTAACCTCGTTGGGTCCAAGTCCGCCCACATGCAGTAGTTTTGGGGGCTCAGTATCGTAGACGAAAATACGTTCGCTTGAGACAGGCTCTTGGCCGTAGCAGTCCATTAAGCTGCCTAAGTTCAACACATAGCTATTCCTAGAGATGAGTTGGTTTGTCAGCTTTAGCCAGATTGTATTCTGGGAGACCGAATCAATGGAAGTTGCCTGACCGCCAATTGTCATATCTTCAATAATTGACGCTTGTTCTGGTAGGGACTTGGAAAAGGTAATTTCCAGTCTGTTGTCGGCAACTGGAAGCAACCGGACGATTTCAAAAAGGCGCTCATCAGGATCCAAGGAATAAACTGAGTTTTGACTGCCTGGGGTCCCCCCCATTTCCGATTCGCTAGCCTTCCAATTAAAAGCGTCACTGCAAGATTGCTGGGGGTTTATTCGTTCAAGCGACCATCCACCTTGGGATTTCTGGGCATGCCGGTACCAAGAAGTATCATAACTAATACTATCAATCACATTTCCAAAAGGATCCGAAAGAATTATCTCTCCTGAAGCATTAGGGAGGGCCCGGAATGGAGCTACCGAAGCAACTGGTCCAAAACTGCTAAAGGTTTCCTTTTTCGATGCCGTCGAGAGTAGCAAGAAGGAATGTGGAGCGAGAACGGCATCTTCCAAAATTCCTCCATTATACCTAAAATCTTTAATACGAATGGGTTTGTCCATCCTGTTAAATAACTCTATGTATTCATCATTAGCGGCAGTCGGCAATACTGACTCGTGAGGAATCAGCCCCTTGGGGTTTGGATCTACCATAAACTCATTGATGATGACTGCGCCCGCCGGAGTGGGTGCATTGATTTCAATCGGGTAAAGGGTGTTTTCCAAGAATAGCTCTTTATCCGCTGCCTGAACCCTTTCCATTTCCAACTGATAGGAATTTGAATAGAGATATTCTTCAAATGAAAGAGTTAGTCGTTCATCGGTCGTTTGGACAGAAATAGGAGCTCCATAACCATTGGAAAGAATCAATTCTCCTGTCGGTTCTTGAATGGGTTGGTTGAAGATTACTTCTAGGGTATAAGAATCTATCTGCTGGATACCCGTGACTGCCAATTGCTGTTCTTCCTCCGGCGGAGTTTCGGGCACCTCAACATCAACTATTTCTTCCGCACCATGAAAAACCCAGTTATCCATATAAAACCTCGCTGCGCTTCCGCGCCCTTCCCCATAGCTCACCTCTAAATGGATAATAACCTCTTCCTGCTCAATAAACTCCTCAGGGATAAAAAATTCATACTCCCGATAATCGGTGTCTTCATTCGGAAAACTACCTGAGTCACCAATGGGGAATTTTTCCGACGAAATTTGTTGAGGGGGAAGACTAAAGGAATAGGAAAGATTTACTGGTCTGCTGCCGTTTCCGTTGCGCTCGGTTCTGGCCCAAAAGGAAATTCTCCTGCTTTTCAATCCAATAGTGGATGTTTTTATATAAATTTGCGCATCGAAACTGCCTATGGGCTGAACTCCCAAGGCGGTGGAGGCGTTGATGCCTTTTCCTTGGGCACGGAAAACCCTCGATGTACCGGAGCGTACTTCGTTGGCTGACCAACCCGGTAAAAATTCTTCAGGATAATCCGTTATTACAAAATTGCTTTCAAAATCCTGAAGCGCCGACGTTTCGGTTTTAGGCAAAAGTTTAAAACCTAGTATGGAAAAAGCAAAAAAACCCCATACAAAAAACAAGGCTTTCATGGGGTTAATATAAGAATAAATATAAATTAAAAACATACCTGATGAAAAAAAGACCACGAAGAGCACAGAGTTTTTTAAAGAGTTCTCAGGCTCCTCTATTTTACTTCCGTGTACTCTGTGGTTCCCTTTAAAAAATGACCACGAAGGACACAAAGAATGCCCAAAGAGCACAATGTGGTTTTATAAAAGTTCTCTGTGTCCTCTGTGTTACCTCCGTGTCCTCTGTGGTTCTTTTCAAAAAATTAACATAAACAATTAAATAAATATAAACACATGAAACTAGCCGTAGTCGGAGCCACTGGATTAGTGGGCTCAGAAATTCTAGAAGTGCTGGATGAGCACAATTTCCCATTTGACGAGTTGCTACTGGTCGCCAGTGAGCGGTCCGCCGGAAAGAAGATAGCTTATAAGGGTAAGGAATTTACGGTCATTGGATTAAGTCAGGCAGTATCGGAAAAACCAGACATTGCCATCTTTTCCGCAGGAGGCGGAACCTCCTTGGAGTGGGCTCCGAAGTTTGCCGAGGTAGGGACAATTGTGATTGACAATTCCTCCGCCTGGAGAATGGATCCTTCCAAAAAGTTGGTTGTACCGGAAATTAACGGGAAAGCCTTGCGCATTGACGACCGCATCATCGCCAATCCAAACTGTTCCACCATACAGATGGTGCTTGCTTTGGCTCCCTTGAGGGAAAAATACGGCATCAAACGTATTGTTGTTTCCACCTACCAGTCCGTGACTGGCACAGGCAAGGCCGCAGTTGACCAGATGATGGCGGAACGGGCCGGAGAAAAGGCAGAGATGGTCTATCCGTATAAGATTGATTTGAATGTATTGCCGCATATTGATGTCTTCCAGGACAACGGATATACCAAGGAAGAAATGAAGATGATCAACGAAACCAAAAAGATTTTTGACGATCCATCTATTCAGGTGACCGCAACCACTGTGCGAATTCCTGTAATGGGAGGGCATTCGGAATCGATAAATGTGGAATTCAAAAAGGATTTTGACCTTAATGAAGTCCGTGAATTGCTTTCAAAAACGCCGGGAGTGGTGGTTCAGGATGACCCATCCAAGAACATTTACCCCATGCCTATGAACGCGCATAAAAAAGACGAGGTATTTGTGGGACGTCTAAGAAGAGACGAAAGCCAGCCAAACACGCTCAACATGTGGGTGGTAGCGGATAACCTAAGAAAAGGAGCTGCGACGAATGCCGTTCAGATTGCCTCTTATTTGATGGAACATAGCATGGTCTGAGTTGGACTTGACTGAAATCTATACAAAAGAATTATTTCAATTTGTGCAGGATCACCTGAACGGAGATCCTGCACAATTACTTTTAACCCATCAGGGAAAAACAAATTTTGACTTAAAGGCGGCAATCCAACAAATCCAAGCACGTCAAAAGACTCATAAGAAATTGCCTACTTGGGTTTCTAATCCAAAAGTTATTTTTCCTTCTGGCGTTTCGCTAGAGCAAAGTTCTTCAGAAGAAACAGCGAAATTTAAAACAGGTCTCTTAGGTGGAGAGGAGATGATCGATTTGACTGGCGGGGTGGGCATAGACAGTTATTTTTTATCGGAAAACTTCCAGACAGCAACCTATTGCGAACGGAACGCCGAGTTAGCGGCCATCACAGATTATAATTTTAATCTCCTGGCCCCCGGCAGATTTAAGATTCATGTAGGAGACTCCATGGAATATCTTCAGGATGTTTCTGAGCCTGTCGATTTAATTTATATAGACCCAGCCAGAAGAGGAAATCACAATCAAAAACTCTATAAGCTTTCCGATTGCGAACCGGACATTATAGGCACTTGGAACCTCATGACTTCCAAAGCTTCCGAAATTCTCGTCAAAGCCTCTCCCATGTTGGATATCAAGCAGACACTGATGGACCTGCCTTTTATTCAGCAAGTATGGGTGGTTGCAGTCAGGAATGAGGTGAAGGAAGTGCTTCTTTCGTGGAAGGCAACAGGAAAATCTTCCTGTCCCCAGATTCACTGTGTAAATCTTCATCCAGGCGGGGACACCACATTTAGCTTTACCTATGAAGAAGAGGCGATGGCTTCCCATGAAATGGGGGAACACGGGGCTATATTGATTGAACCAAATGCGGCTATATTAAAGGCTGGTGCATTCAAGGCATTTGCAAAACGCTTTTCCCTAACCAAGCTTCATCCCAACAGCCATCTATACACCGCAAAAGAAGTGCGATCGGGAATTCCTGGACGGGTTTTTGAAATTGAACAAGAGATAATTCAACCTAAAAAGGAATTGAAGAACCTGATCCCTGATGGGAAAGTCAATGTATTGACCCGCAATTACGCCTTGTCGGCCGAGGATTTGAAGCGAAAATACCGTTTGCAGGACGGTGGAAAAAAGTTTTTGATCGGAACAAAAGTAGGAGAGGTATATCGGTTATTTCTTTGCCAGTTGAAAAAATAGTAATTTCAGCCATCCATTTATAGAAATTAAACCGCCAATAGGTTATAGTTGAGTAATTCTTTGGATTATTTTTTTAAATTTAGAGTTGATAACAACCACTTAACTCCTCCCCGATGTCATCTACATTCAACCGCCGCAAATTTCTCCAAACCTCTGCTGTTGCCGGTGCAGCCATGCTCTGGTCTCCGAAGCTTCAGGCTTCCCACGTTCCCGATGTGCTTTCAGCAGAAATCGGCAAATCAAAATGGGACTTGGACAGCCCCGCTTTGTTGTTGGATTTGGATAAGCTGGAGTTTAATCTAAAAGCAGTATCGGCACCTTTGGCTGGTACAAAAGTAGGGGTTCGACCCCATGTGAAGACCCACAAATGCCCCGCTATCGCTAAAATGCAGATTGACGCTGGAGCGGTTGGGGTGTGTGCAGCAAAACTATCCGAATCTGAAGTTATGTTGGAAAATGGCATTGCTAACGTTCTTATGACAGGGGTAAATGTGACCAAACCAAAGATCGTCAAGGCCATGGAGCTGCGGAAAAAATATCCCGGCTTTATACAGGCTGTGGACAATCCTCAAAATGCCCAAGACCTGCAGGATGCGGCTAAAGCTGCCGGCATTATAGCAGATGTAGTCGTGGATATAGACGTGATACGGCGATCCGGTGTACCTACAGGTGAGCCCGCACTTGCATTAGCACAGCTTGTTGATAAGCATCCCAATCTTCGTTTTCGGGGTATATTAGCCTATGACGGAGGCGTACAGCATGTCAAAGGATTCAAGGCAAGGAAAACCCGGGCACTTAAAACCTTTGAACCCGTTGTCGAGAGCTATAACCTGATAAAAAGCTCCGGAATGAATCTGGAGATTTTCAGTGGGGGCGGAACCGGCACCTATGACATGATGCAGGAAATTCCGGGATTTACGGATGTTCAGGTAGGGAGTTACGTCTTTATGGACTGTCAATACCTGGAAATCGGAGGGGCTAAAAATGAGGAACGTTTCGATGATTTTGAGGCATCACTGACTGTTTTGACCACCATCGTCAATGCGAATTACCCCAATCGGCTGGTTACCGATTCAGGAGCTAAATCCTTTACATTAAATAAGCCTACCGGATGGGTAGTCGGTGAACCTGACTTTGTGTACAATGCCGGTTCGGATGAGTATGGATCCATTAGTTTTGAAAATGCCACAAAGACCTATCAGGTAGGGGATAAGTTGGAGGTAATTGTGCCGCATTGTGATCCGGTGGTAAACCTTTATGATTTTATGTATGGGATTAGAAACGATAAGGTGGAAAGCATTTTGCCGATTTTGGCAAGGGGAAAATCCCAATGAACCATGACCACTAAGACCCCCTATCCCTGATCTACAAATCTTTGAATATTTCGATAAGCGAACAGGCTAGGCTTTCAATATGTCCTGGACATTTCGCTGGATATTTTCGGCTATCTTTTGCATTGGTAGGTCGTTTGCATCATGACCAAAAGGATCTTCAATCTCTTCTGCTATAAGCTCCAAACTTGCCATTACGTAAAAAATAAAAGTGGTTACTGGTATCGTGATATACCCCAGCGAAAATGCAAAACCAAAAGGCAGGGTGACGACATACAAAAAAATAAACTTCTTGATGAATGAGCTGTAGCTAAATGGAATAGGCGTGTTCTTTATCCGTTCACATCCACCGCAAATATCCGCAAAGGAATTCATTTCGTCTTTAAGGACGATAAGTTGGTCTCCGGATATTGTCTTATTCAGATAAAGGTGATTTATCTTAAAAATCAAACTTTCGGTAATCTTCATGGGCACATGGTGTTGCCCCTCTAATGCGGGTAATTCTGGGTGTGGTTGCTCATCCAACTGAAGTTTGGTGCTTTCCTTTTGGAGGTGCTTCTGGAGGGAAAAGGCATAAAGTGGAATGGCTTGTCTAAAAAAGGTACGGGATCCTTTATCTTCGTCGGGAAGGAATACTGATATTTTTATGGCAAGATTGCGGCTAACGTTTACGAGGCTTCCCCATAGTTTTCTTCCTTCCCACCATCGGTCATAGGCCGTATTGGTCCGGAACACCAGCAACATGGAAATGGCAAAACCCAACAAAGTATGCATGACCGTTATATTGCTGGCATTACTGTTTTTGGATAGCTTTAAGTACTCTGTTTCCAGATACACCACTCCTCCTGAATAGACGCACATCACCAAAAGGGTGGGAATTAACTTGCGAAATGTATCGGCTTTCGGTAATCTGAATATTCCTAACAGCCAATCTTTGGGGTTATAATAAGTCATGTTGAAGAAAAATTCCTGCTTTAAAATGCTGCGAAGATAGCATCTTTTATTAAAGTAAATTTACTTCGAATTTTAAAAATTGTGACGTGAGAGGGTTGCTCTACAAAAAAGTGGAAGTTGTTACCAGCATCTAAAAGAAAAAAGGTTGCTTCTTGAATGAAGCAACCTTTTTATCAACATGATACGGCAAACAAGGAAGCGCACTCAATCAATTACGCCATTTTCCTCCACCTACGTAAAACCCAATAGCTATACCCAAATAGCTATTGCCTGATTCACCTATTACTGCCCCTCGGGAATTAACAATTTTAGATGTTGGCACCATATTATAATCCAAAGAAAGGCGAAACTTGCCACTTTCAAAGCCAGCCCGAAGAAAAGGGGCCAATGCATTTCTAGCATCAAAAGTCCCCACAAAGTCTTCATCTTCAAAATCCGACTCCCACGCTAACGACGCAAAACTCATATACCCTAATCCCCCACCTAAAAACGGAGCGAAGTTGTTTCCGGGTGTGTTGAAATAATAATCGGCGGTTAAAGCAACGGATGCGTTGGCCGAAACCTTTCCAGTGATTTCATCTGTGTAGTTGTAATACTCTAAATCACGGACCATGGCAGCTGTACCCAATCTTAAACCAATATTTAGATTATCCTGAATATTGTACTTCGGTTCCAGATAGAAAAGAAGACCCCCACCACCGGACCCAGGTACCGTATACCCAAGGTCCATCCCGACCCTAAACATACCCTCTTCTTGAGCAAATAATGTGTTGGCAAATGCAAAAACGCCAACTAGGAGAATAATTAGTTTTTTTGTCATGACAAAAGGTTTTTGTGAAGTGTAAAAATAATAGAAAATCAACCATTCAAAGCCTGATTATCAGCAAGTAATTCTCAATATATCATGTACAAATACAGTACGGTTCGCAGTTTTTAGAGCTGTTTGTCGCTTTACATCCAGCACATAGGAAAAATGACAGATATTAACCTAAACTACTTATCTGAGAAATTTCTATGCTGTAATATATATCTTTTACTATTCCATTTTTACCTTTGCTTCCGAGCTATTCAAAAAAGGTACTTCCAAGGTCCATTTTTTCCCATTCATCTCGACCGAAATTGTCACCCCATCCTCATTTTCCGCTAAAACCTGGGTTTTGGCACTGGGGATTTGAGTAGATGAAGGTAAAATCAACCAGGCCATCGTTGATGTCCCTTCAATCTCGGTGCTGTATATGCTGGCGACATTTGGCCCATACACATTGTATTCCGGACTATACCAGCCCTGAATTTCCGGGCTTTCTTGGCCTTCGACGAATTGAATATCAAAAGCGGTTGATCCTATTGGAAGGATTGCCAGATTACCTTTAGCGTTCTTTGTCTTTACAGTCCGCCCTTCTTTTTCTACCTCATTATCCGGGTGCCAGTGCCAAAGTGCCTCGATAGTCCTAGGGCTGTCGGTGATAACTTTATCCACCACTACCCAAAATTCTCCCCGCACATACATCAGTGACCGGACATGGGATGCATTTCCCACCAATCCTTTGAATGAATCAAAGCGGTCGGAAGCGTAGTCAAATTCAGGGGTGATTAAAAAATGTTTATCATCCAATGGCTCCTGGGCATGAGTTGGTCCGTCCTCCTGACCTTTTCCATCGACCATAATCAGGTTATGCCCCTGGCTTCCCTTAGCATAGGGCCTGAATTTTTCGGCCACCTCTCCTGTATAGGCAAACCTTCCCGCATCCACCAAGAAATCCCTTCCAAAAGCAGAAATGGAAAGATGCAATTTATCATTGTGCTGATGACCACTTCCCCAAGGGCCAATGTCAAAAAAGGACCAGTGTGCATGCGAATCAAATCCACTTCTGGAAATCATCTGCCCTGCCCATGGCATAAAATAGGAAGGCCCATCCTCAGGTTTGGTACCGGAAGCCCCGTTGGTGGCTATATATTCCCAATCGGGTCGGTTATATATTTCCGCTCCCTTGAGGATTAGATTCCGGTCACTCCCCCGATCTCCGTCATTGTTAAGAATCCGAAAACCGTCCGGCCGTACAGCATGGGCGATGTAGCGGTACATGTCTTCAATCGTTTGGGTAAAAAAATCAGGCAGAGTCTTTCCAGCCCGGTCACAAATATTTTTGAAGAGTTCAAAGTTAGCCAGCGATACATTGTGGTAGTGTGAGGTGAGTTCTGTTTGAATCCCATCAGGATAAACTTGGTCTTTCATACTCTCCACCATGGCTCCAACGGAATAATCCAGCCATGCATCAGACTGCTTGTACTCCTGAAAATTTGCCGCCACCGTTGCAAGGGCGGATATCTCCATAGTCAACCAATTATTACCTCCATGGAAATTCAGGTTATAGTGCGCATGGTCAGCCAAACTACTCAACATCAATAGCTGGGCTGCCGGGGTCAAATAGTTACTGTTAATCAACCCATAAAATACCCGGGACCAGACCTTTGTTCTTGCGGCTACTTCCAGTCCCCTCCAGATGGATTCACTTCCTTTTGCGGCAGGGTAAGGCATACTTTTAATAATAAAATCCCTGAGCAATTCATCGATATATTGTGCATATTTGGGGTTTCCCGTTTCGAAATACACATTTAGCAGTGTTCCTACCTGCGAATGACGGTTGGAAAGCCAGGCCCATTCCCGGTCATTGTTGGGTCCTTTATAATACCAGTCCCTATGTCCATCCGGCAGAATTGGAACCTGTCCCCGCACGTTTTGGATTTCATAAACATTTGAGAGAATCGTATCCGCACTAGCTACGGTTCTGTTTGACATGGCAGGTTGTTCCCTTCGTAATTCGGCAACTTGATTGCCGTTTTTATAGTAAGCCAGTAATTCGGTGGATGCTTTAACCAAATCCCCCCGTTGATGGGCTTCCTTTACCTTTTCCAACCCGGTATGGTTCAAATCAAACTGATCAAACATGGTCTTGATGGTTTCTGGATAACTTTCCACGATATCCTCAACGGTACGTATTTCCTGCCAATTTTTCTGGGCGACAGCAGTGATGCTAAAGGTTCCAATAAAAAGGAATAGTAAGGGTAGGCGCATTTTCATTTTATAAGAGGTTCTGGGCATTGTTTTAGATTTTAAAGGTAAGTTCGATGAGGTTTATCGCTCAATATTTTTGCTTAGTATATGTAGATGTGAAGACCATTGAATTTGTGACAACAGCGTTGACACAAATTAATATACCTGATTATCTGCATTTTGTAATTGGGTCTTCGATGCTGCATTGATTTTATTTTCAACTATTTGCAATTGTGTCATTACGGATGACACAATTTGAGTGTCTGAATATGTCTCATAAAATTGTTTCATTCTATACAGTCCCCTTCGGTTAAAACCTGTCAGTTCAGGCTTCGCTGAAGCAATAAAGTCCGCTAACTCCTGAACCGTATTATCCCCCCATTTACCCGCATTAACTTTTTCGGAAACTACCTTGCCAACATTAAAATATAGTAACACCAATTCTTTATTGGCTTTAGCATATACACGATTTATTGCCTCCTTGATTAGAAGTAAAACCTGGTTAAAATCGGCATTGGTATTTTCTAGAGATTTACCCATCAAATTAAAGATACAAAGATTTTAATTTTAGATTGTAAGGACTTCGTCGCTCATAAAACAGCAAAAGCAGTTCGTCTGAATGTTGTAAATTTACGATTCTCAATCCACCCCGCAAGTAACACAAGCCCCCTTATTCCAATCCGGAGGCTCAACGCCAAGCAGATGCTTTACAAAAAAGTCCCTGCGTTTGCGTTCTCCGTACGTGCCTCCCGAGCTATGACCCATACCCGGCACCATCAGAAACTCAAACACTTTCTCATACTTAATCAGTTGGTCAATCAATTGATAGGTGGATGAAGGATCCACATTGTCATCCACTTCACCAACGATCAGCAACAAGTCCCCTTTCAGATTTCCAGCGTTGACCACGTTGGAGCTTTTCTCATAATGGTCACCTGAAGGAAATCCCATCCATTGCTCATTCCACCAGATTTTGTCCATTCGGTTGTCGTGGCATCCACAGGATGAAACAGCTACCTTATAAAACTCCGGGTGAAAGAGCAATGCGCCTGTGGCACTTTGTCCTCCGGCAGAGGTACCAAATATGCCCACACGGTCCAGATCCATATAGGGATTCGCCTTGGCTGCTGCCTTCATCCAGGCTATGCGGTCGGGAAATCCGGCATCGGCGATATTTCTCCATGCCACATCATGAAATGCCTTGGACCGATTTGAGGTGCCCATTCCGTCCATTTGCACCACCACAAATCCAAGTTCCGCCAATTCATTTAATCCGTTGTAGTTGGGGGAAAAGGATTTGGGGACAAATGAACTGTGCGGTCCGGCGTAAATGTATTCAATCACCGGATATTTTTCGTTTGGGTCAAAGTTGGTCGGGGTAATGATAAGTCCCCAAATATCCGTTTTCCCATCGCGGCCTTTGGCAGTGAAAATCTCCGGTTCCTTCCACCCTGCCGACACCAATCCTTCTATGGATGCCTTTTCCAATTCCATCAACATGCTACCGTCACTTCCGCTTTTTAGTAAGGTAGTTGGAGCTAGGTCTTGTCGTGAAAAATGATCGATAAAGTAGGACCCATCCTTGGAAAGGGTGATTTCATGATTGGCGTTCTCCTTGGTAAGTTGTGTCAATCCCTTGCCATCCAACCCCACCCGATACAGGTGCAGATAATAGGGGTCTTCCTTTACGGCTTTCCCACTTCCCGTAAAATAAATCAAACCTGCTTCCTCATCTACCTGAAGAACCTGCCTGACCACCCATTCTCCCTGTGTCAGTTGGCGGATGACCTTGCCAGTACTGGCATCAATAAGGTAAAGGTGCCTCCAACCATCCCGCTCCGATGACCAGATAATTTGGTTGCTCTCTTCCAAGTCTTTTCTGTAGTATTTGCCACTGTAATCGATAAAAGTATTGTTTCGTTCATTTATTACCTCACGCACATTGCCTGTGGACGCATCCATTTCAAAAACAGTATACCGCTGATGACTCCGTTGGTTGTATTCCCAGGTGATGGATTGGCTGTTTTTTGACCAATTTAACCGATTCAATGAAAATTGGTCCGGCATCAAATTCAGGTCTGCCTTCCAAGACTTTTTGCTTTCTAGATCAATAATCGCCGGTTGCCGGATGGGTAAGGCATCGCCTGGCTTTACGTAATCCCTTTCCATGACCTTCGGCTGCAATTGGTCCTCCGGGGAGGAGGCAACCAGGGTCAATTTTCGCACTGCGGCAGGCCGCATCATAAACACCGCCAATTTTTTCCCATCCGGTGACCACTTTAGATTTGTCGTATAATATTCACCCAAATTCCCATCCTTGGTGAACTGTTCGGATTTGCCTGATGACAGGTCGTTGACAAATACATTATAATCCCGAATAAAAGCTTCCTTTTTCTTATCCGGAGATGGTACAGGTGGCCCATCTAATTCGCTATCCCGGGTACCCCAATAGCGGGAAGAGCCACTGTCCTGGTTTTCCTTTTTCTTAAGCTTTCCAGAGTCTGCCTCCCATTCCCATTTTTCGCTCTTATAAGTAAAGCTTATCAGGCCATCCTTAATTTCAATTTGCGAAAGCTGAAGCTCGGTTGCGGAAACCGCTTCTTTCAACTCCTCGGAAATGGCTTTAGCCAATTTAGTTTGGTCAAGAAGTGGTTTCTTTTTGGTAGTTGCCGGATCCACCTTCACATAGTGTATACCCTGTTCATCTCTGAAGGCGTAGGTAAAAACGTTTGTTTCCTGCCATTTTACCTGTGTAGGGGACTGGAATACCTTGTCTTTCCATTCAGCTTTCAGGGAGTCTGCGCGCTTATAATCAGCTAATAGCCCCTGTGAATAAAGAGGATCTGCGAGCATCGATATTAGGATAACGCTCAGACAAATTTTGCAATGTATTTTCATCTGTTAATAATTTTTTTTTCAGCGGTCAGATGGAATCTCGCATGGTTGATAATCATTCCAGTGTGTGACGGTTACGTCATGCTCGATTTCATGGGAATGCGACTGATGCTAATGGATTAAAATATGGGACAGAAAAAGGTTTTCGATACCACAGCTGCATTTTTGGATTTAATTTATCATATTAACTGCTGAATATGCAACTTTAAATCAAAATAATGGAATGTCCCGCCAAAGAATTAAGCTTGATTGGTGAAAAAAAGAGCCGACATATAAAGTCTTTTAACACTAAACTGATTTTAGGGACCTTGGCTATCATCACTTTTACCCTTTGCTTTTCAGTAAAAACGTCGGCTCAAGAAACTCTATACGAACTGATTGAAACCTACAACGCTGATTTAAATGCGCTAAATCGGAAATACAACGTAAGGGAAACCCAGGAATACTATGAGCGGATGGATAATTTTCGTCAAGAGTGGCTGGATCAGTTATCGAATATGGATTTTGATGGTTTGGGACGGGATGGACAGATTGATTATATCCTGTTAAAGAATAAAATTGAAAAGGAAAAACACTTCATGGCAGTCAGTTACGAAACATTTCAATCCCTCGCTTTTGTTGCTGATGAGTTGAATTCTTTGGAAAAATTCTATCAGAATAGACGATTAGGCATACAACCGGATGCACCTAAGTTGGCGAGTAGTTTCCATCAGATCGCCGAACAGATACAAGCCAAAACCGCCAACTTAAAAAACACGCCAACCTTTAACAGTTGGCAGCGCGCTGAACAGGCAAGCGAAATCATTGTTTCACACCTCGAAGCGGTAAAAGAGTCGACCGGGTTTTACTTCGACTATGATCCGGATTTCACTTGGTGGATGAGAAAACCCGTGGATTTTCTTACGGGAGAATTGGAAAGTTATGCAGCAGGACTCAAAGATCATTATACCAATACCTTGGTCAAGGACGACGGAAGTGGGATCATAGGCAAACCTATCGGAAGAGTTGACCTTATCAAAGAACTGGAATATGAACTGATTCCTTACAGCCCCGAGGAGTTAATTGCGGAAGCGGAAAGGCAGTTTGCTTGGTGTGACCGGGAGATGCTGCTTGCATCGGAAGAACTTGGTTATGGCAACCGGTGGAGAGAGGCTTTGGAGCATGTAAAGAACACCTATGTGCCACCCGGCCAATGGCCGGAAGATATTCATTTTCTGGCAGAGGAAGCAATAGCCTTTGTAGAAGAACGGGATTTGGTAACTGTTCCTCCGCTTGCCATGGAAACTTGGCGCATGCGAATGATGTCTGCAGAGGCCCAACGGGTAAATCCGTTTTTTCTGGGAGGCGAATTGATTCAGATTTCTTATCCTACCTCCACCATGACCCATCCCGAGAAGATGATGAGCATGCGTGGCAACAACCCCCACTTTTCCCGGGCAACTGTGCAGCACGAGCTTATTCCGGGACATCACCTGCAAGGATTTATGACCCAACGGCACAAGCCCTACCGGAGAGCATTCTCTACACCTTTTTGGATAGAAGGCTGGGCACTCTATTGGGAGATGAACCTGTGGGACAAAGATTTTCCACTAAGCCCCGAAGACAAGATCGGGATGTTGTTTTGGCGTATGCACCGGTGTGCCCGGATAATTTTCAGTCTAAATTACCATTTGGAAAAGATGACTCCCCAAGAGTGCGTCGACTTCCTTGTAGATCGGGTCGGGCATGAACGGGCAAACGCGGAGGCCGAGGTACGACGCTCATTTGAAGGAAGATATGGACCCTTGTACCAGATTGCCTACATGATCGGTGGCTTGCAATTTTATGCCCTAAAGCAAGAGTTGGAGCAAAAACCGGGGTTTTCAGAAAAAGAATTTCACGATACTATACTAAAAAACAATTCCATACCGGTGGAAATTATCCGCTTGATTTTCTTGGAAGAAACCCTTGATAAAGAATATGCCACGCAGTGGCAGTTTTTGGAAAAGCTTCAATTAAGTGAATAGAACTGACCCAAGTGTCGTGTCAAGAATTTAAGGGCGTTTGGTTTCCCATCAAAAAACCTCAATAAGCCATTCTCCCTGAGAAGTAGTTTCTCCAAAGGGTTGGACCGAATAGCCTTGATCGTTCATTTTCTTTTCAAATTCCCCCGCGGCATTGGGATCTACGGTCATCAGTAATCCTCCGCTTGTCTGCGGATCTGCCAAAATAAATTTATCGGTTTCAGATGTGAGTTTTATTCCCTGGCCATAGCTATCCCAATTTCTGAGGGTACCACCAGGGATACAACCCAACTCCAAATAATAAGAGACAAACGCAAAGGTCGGCACTGCCGATAAATTTACCCTTGCCGAAAGCCCACTTCCCCGGCAAACTTCAGTCAGGTGGCCACCCAAACCAAATCCGGTAACATCCGTCATGGCATGGACTTCCTGCCAATTGGAGGCTAGGGCTCCGATTTCATTTAGTTTAAGCATGGTTGACTTGGCAAGATTGAGGTCTTCCTCTTTGGCCAATCCCTTTTTCTGAGCTGTAGTTACCATGCCAATTCCCAGTGGTTTGGTCAAATAAAGCAGATCACCGATTTGGGCTTGATTGTTACGTTTGATTTGGGTGATAGGGATTTTCCCAGTCACAGCCAATCCAAAAATCGGTTCGGGTGCGTCTATACTATGTCCTCCGGCTAAAGGTATGCCAGCCCGGTGGCAAACAGACCTCCCTCCTTCCAAAACCCTCCCGGCTACCTCTGGAGACAACTTCGATATGGGCCATCCCAGTATGGCAATTGCCATGATGGGTGTGGCGCCCATTGCATATATATCACTTAACGCATTGGTAGCCGCAATCGCCCCAAAATCATAGGGATCATCCACAATCGGCATAAAAAAATCCGTTGTACTAACTATTCCCGTTATTCCGTCCAGATCCATAACTGCGGCGTCATCGCTTTCCTCATTCCCGACTAGCAGCGATGGGAAGTGCTTTACTCCTTCACTTCCATAGCTTAAAATTTCGGATAGAACGGCCGGGCTAATTTTGCAGCCGCATCCGGCCCCGTGACTGTATTGGGTAAGTTTGACAGATTCCATATTATATGTTATTTGCGGGATTTACGATTTGAATGAGCTGGGATACCATTTCGTAGGGGTCCGATGTATCAAAGGCCATCTCATGTTGAATCAAAGGTGATTTTTTTCGAATTCCCTTTGCGTAGGTCTTATCATAATATTGCAAGATGATATGCACAGCTTCGGGCAGGTTTCCAGTTTTAATCAATTCTATAGCCTCAAGGGCTTTATTTTTTCCAAGCCTTTCAGCAATCTGATTTGTAGCGATAACCAATTTTTCAAGAGGAATTTTTCCATAATCCTCCACCAAGGCTTTTACTCTTGCCTCCATGGGCAGATGAATTAAGACATGGGGTGCTTGTTGCTTTTGCCAGTAGAGCTGTTCGATCAATTTTACTCTTCCTATGGTAAAAGATTCATCTTCTATCCATATCCGCTTGGTAGGATCTAATATTCGGAAGCTTTCAAATAGGTCATTTTGAAACTGTTCCGTTGTAGGTTGTCCAGTGCTGAGTTGATTGCCAAAACTGGATCCGTTGTGATTGGCCAGTCCCTCCAGGTCAATGACTTGCTCTCCCATCTCCCTTAGCGCATGTAGGACAGCCGTTTTCCGAGATCCGGTGGCCCCGGTCAACACCAAAAGCGACAAAGGCTGATTAAAGTAATCCAGCACTGCAGTCCTATAGGCCTTATATCCTCCTGCAAGTGTTGTCACCTGCAACCCGTAGGTCTCCATTAGCCAGGCAACACTTTTTGAACGCATACCCCCTCTCCAGCAATGGATTAGAAGATGCTTGGAGTCAAGTTTTTCCGCAATTTCAATAAAACCAACCATTTTTGGGCCCACTATTTCAAGGCCCAATTTGATGGCTTCTTGCTTGCTTTGCTTTTTGTAGGCAGTTCCCACCCTTGCACGTTCCTCATTGTCAAAAAGTGGCACATTAATGGCGTTGGCCATGTGTCCGGAGTCAAATTCTCCAGGGGACCTGGTATCCAAGACGGGGAAGGAAGTTCGTAATGCCAAGAAATCTTCTATTGTTGCTACATCCATATAGGGACCTTAAAGATAACGGAAAAATGACGAAAGTTCTGATGACAATCCATATAATCCAAAATTCAGAATTAATATTATCCACTCAGGAAAAGGAAAAAGT
>DATHWC010000036.1:0-5744 GCA_035460985.1 Lunatimonas sp. | reverse complement strand
GCTTACTGGAATGCTTTTCTAGGTGTATATGATAGACTGATCGCTAAAGGCCAAGATTTTGAGCAACAGGAGGCCATTGACTGGATTTTGAAATTGAATCCCCATCGGTACAAGACGAATTTAGAAGAATTTCTGTGTTTTATAAGTAAGGGCAGTTTTGAGAAATATCCATTGCAGAATGAAAGAGATGAAAAAATAAATTCTCAGGAAAATGCCTTTATCAAAGAAAATTCCACTTGGAAAATTTCCTATGATGGAACTACCATTCAGGCAGTTGAGGTAAAGGGTCTATTTGACATCCAAAAATTACTAATGCAACCGGGACAGCTCTTTCATTGTGCGGAATTGATGGGTTCTACTTTGGAGGACTCCGGGGAAAAACTCATAGATGAAAAGGCTAAAAAACAATACCAAAGAAAAATTCTTGAATTGCAGGGAGAATTGGAGGAAGCGGAACAATACAGCGATTTTGAACGGATTGAAAAGCTGCATGAAGAATACGATAAGCTTGTCGACCATTTATCAAGCTCCCTTAATCTAAATAGAAAGGTCAGGGAAACGGGCGGAACAATAGATAAAGCAAGGTCAGCAGTGACTTGGCGAATTCGCAATGCAATAGCCAAAATAGAATTAATCCATCCATTACTGGGTGCCCACCTCTCCAATGCCATTAAAACTGGCACCTTTTGTACCTATAAGCCAGACAGAACTTTGGAATGGGTTACCTAGTAAGTTTTCTCTCCTCACAATGTAAGTTCTCAACTTACGCTTTTTCTAGTGTATTTATTTTAAAACAAAAAATTAAAACACATGAAAAAGATTATGTTAATTCTAACAGTTTGGACATGTCTGATGAATTCAGCATGTACCACAGAACATTTTAACACACCAAAGGTTGAGACTTTACCGAATGATGTAATTATTGATTGGGATGAGATTGCCTACCAGGCGTTTGGCGGTGTTGCCTACCAACATTCATTGATGGCTTCCAGAATCAATGCAATGACCCATCTGGCCATGCACGATGCATTGAATGCCATTTTTCCAGTTTACGAGAAATATGCATTTACAGGTTATAATGCTTCGGCTAATCCAATTGCGGCAGCTGCAAGCGCTGCCCATACGGTTTTGGTAGCTGAGATTCCGGATAAAAAGGAATTCCTCGACAGTGCACTGAACCAATCCCTTGCGGCTGTTCCGGATTCCGAGCGCAAGGAAATGGGTATACAGTTGGGTAAAGAGGCAGGACAAGCCATACTGGATTCTCGAGCTAATGATGGAGCGGCAGAAAACCCCATTAGCCCGGTACCGCCGTCAGAAATTGGAGGTGTTTACCAGCCTGTACCGCCTTTCGATTTTGTATTTGCCCCGTTTTGGCAGGATATTAAGCCATTTGGTCTGAACAAGAAAGATCAATTTAGGTCGGATCCATTTCCTTCTCTTGCTAGCGAAGACTATCTGGAAGCGTTTAATGAGGTTAAAGAGATAGGAAAAAAGAATAGCAACTCCCGTACAGAGGAGCAGACTGCCTATGCCTATTTTTGGTACGAATTTTCCGAAGCTGGCTGGAACCGGGTGACCCGAGAAGTGGCTATTGATAAAAAATTGGATTTACTAAAAACAGCGAGGTTGTTTGCCTTGGTGGATATGGCCATGGCCGATGCATATATTGCTGGCTGGGATTCCAAATTCCACTACAATTTATGGAGGCCATACACCGCAATCCAGAAAGCCGACATTGATGGAAATGAGCAAACCCAACCAGACATGCTATGGGAATCGGAAATGCCTACTCCCCCAGTCCAGGATTACCCCTCTACCCACAGTGCACTTGGAAATGCGGCTGCATCTGTTTTGGCCGGAATCCTAGGAGATAACACCGGCTTTACCATGAGCTCTCCCACAGCATTGCCTGGAGCAGTAGAAAGAAGTTTTACCGGTTTCAAGGCTGCCGCCATTGAAAATGCCGATTCAAGGGTTACTGCGGGGATTCACTTTCGCTTTGCCTGTGATGCGGGATTGGAGTTAGGAGAGGAAATTGGACAGTGGATGGTGAATAACCACCTTAAGCCTTTGAAGTAGTTTCTAAAACCGGACGCTTTAAAAGTTCAATATCCCTGTAAAGTAGTGGCAAATAAAAGGAAGCAACTAGATCCAACAGGGATGCCAAAACTGAATAGAGAAGTCGAAAATAAAATTTAATCAAAATGAATAATATAACAAAAGCATTAGTTCTATCATTTTTTATAATGATAAGTATACAACTTTCGGCACAAGAATCTCCGAACAAATTGGAAGTTGGTTTCAACCTTAGTCAATATCAAAAAGACTTTGGATTTGGACTACATGTGATAAGTCCCTACTTTATTAAAGAAAAAGTGGCAATAAAAGCAGGTGTAAATTTACAACACCTTGAAAATTTAAATGGTACAGAAACCACTTGGACATCATATCAAAATATTCAACTTGGAATAAGAAGCAGAAGTGTTATAATTAGTGAAAGAGTATTCATTTACGGAGAAGCTGGTGTTGTAACTATTTTGCCGAACAACGAATTTTCGTCTGAAAGTTCCGTTGTGGGCGGATATGGATTATTTGGTTTTGAGTTCAGGCCAGCCCAAAGGTTTTCATATTTCATTGAAATGGGTGCTATAGGTTCTGGTGCGACAGCAGATAAATTAGAAGCCAAACCCATATACTCAAATGGATTGGTGACCAATGTAGGGTTCAGAGTAGGTCTCTAATAACGTCGGCAACTAACAATATCTTTTACTTCCGATGTTTTAAATAAGATCCTTACAGGTTCTTAGTGGATCGAAAATGCAATTGCAGGCCATTACAGCATGATGTATCGATAATATCGATGATAGTATCGTTTGGTAAGAGCTTGTTCGGCTGATGCATTGTGTACACCTGATATTCAGGAAATATAAAGGAAGGTAGGCAGCAAAAAAAGCAAAAGAAAGTTCTGGATATCAAAAGCCCACGAAATGACCGGGGCAGGCTGTATGACAGGAAACTGTCACAGCCTGTCCCGAATTTCGGTATAAGTCTGAGAGAGGCTTGGGGTGACCCTCCCTGAGCGTACTCAACATGCGAAACGTACGGAGCATTAGTACTCTGGACAATTTTTCAAAACTCCCATAAAATCTAGCCAGCCTACCGAATCGAGTTCTGGACAGGCGATCCCCCCTCCAGTGCGGGAAAAGCTATCGCCGCTGAAAAACAATTATAAACACATGAAATCGAGCATGACGAGAACGTCACACACTGGGATGATTATCGTGGCGAGATTCCATCTGACCATTGAAAAACAAAAAATAAACAGATGAAACAACTAGTTGAAATTAAAAAAATACTGACCTTATTCCTGATAGTGACCTCCACTGGGTTTGGTTTTGCGCAAACTGACTCTGTAAGCAATTTTGAGTTAGAGGAATTTATTGTCCTTGGATCAAGAGAAACCGAGGTCATCGTCCCGCTTGCGAATATTCATAAAACCTTGATCATCGGTGGCAGGAAATCGGAAGTGATATCAATCGCGAAGTTACTATATGTACAGAATTCCCGGTCCTCTAACTGATCAACAGTTTGAGGAAAACCCGCGGCAGTCAACGCGGAAAAGAAATTTTTATACTCCCGAAATGTATATTCCCTCCCTTTCCTTGGACTGGCAAATCAGCCCGAAGACCAAGTTCGAATGGATCGGTTCAAGCGCGTTTGGTGTAAGAAGCTCAGTGACGTTTGATGCATTGGCCAATGTACCCGATGTAATTGATACTGTTACCAATGAATTTGCAACAAGAAATGTAGACATCGACAAGTACAGGAGCCGCACAACAGAAGCGAGAATCCTCCATGAGTACCAATTGGGTAAGCTCAAAAGCTATATTTCAGGATCCGTACGGTATTTCAACAATAAGTTTGGACGAAAGCAAAGAGGTTTGGGCACTACCGGATCGGATTTTGACCTTACAGTATCGAACGGTTTTGCGAGAGATTTACAATTACATTCTGAAAGTATCGCTTTAGCTGTTGAAAATCAATTTAATTTTTCCCAAAAATTCAGCATTTCTCCGGGAATAAGGTATGAATATGGCAATTCCGAAATGACCGGAAGGATTGCATATCTAGAGGAAAGCAAAGTTCCCAGGACCATTCCTTATAATTTCTTCTCACTTGGAGCCCATACCGCCTATTTTATCAATTCACATTCTAAGTTATATGGAGGAATTTCTCAGGCAGTCAAACCTGTTCTTTTTCAGGACCTAATCCCTGGCAGTCCATTAGCCATCATCAATGAAAATCTAACCAATTCGTTTGGATACAATGCCGAAATAGGCTGGGAGAACGCAGTTAAAGACAAGGTAAACTATAACCTTACCTTCTTCAGAACCTACATCGGGAACAGGATCGGAAGTGTCCTTGTAGAAGAAAACGGACAGACGTTGATTGGCAAAAGCAATATTGGACATAGCATGACTGATGGTATTGAGCTTTATCTGGATTGGAAAATTCTCTTTTCAGATCAATTTTCACTTTCATTTTACACTGCTTCATCGTTTTTGAATGCAAGATACACTGACGGGAATGTTTTAAATGGAGAGTCAAACCAAGAAATTGCAGGAAATAAAATAGAGGCCGTACCTACCTGGATAAGTAGAAACGGACTGACTATGACGGTAGGAAATCTCAAAGTCGTCCTGCAACATCAGTTTGTTGGGGAATCCTTTGCCGATGCGTTGAACACAAAAAATCCGGCCGCCACGGGTGCGGTAGGAATTGTTCCGCAATACCATGTTTGGGATTTGAATTTGGCATTTCCTTTTATGGATAAATTCGTACTAAGGGCTGGCATCAACAATATGCTGAATGCACAATACTTTACCAAAAGACCACAAATGTATCCGGGACCCGGAATCTGGTCATCTGATGGTAGGGGATTTGTGGTTTCCTTTAGCGTAAAAATCTAAAGCAATCCCTTAAAAAAATAAAATTGAAAAATTATATAAGAAAATCATTATTTTTTTGCAACTTTACTTAGTACATATGATATAATACGATAATTTAGATAAGTATAAAATTTGATAGACAAATATTATTTGGATTACCTTAAAGCAAAATCCTACATATCCATCACTAAATATTTACCGTTATGAAAAATTCCTTAGGTTCATCAATCACAATTTTAGCCTTTTTTCTCATAGGCTCGGTTATCCTTTTTGGATGCGAAAATGACGACGACGCTAACGATAATATCGTTGAATTTCAGAACATACAAGTAACCGGTGGGGAGGAAGTACCCCCAAATAACTCGACAGCAACCGGAGTTTTTAACGGAACCTACGATAAGACGACAAAGATTTTAACCTATACCCTTACTTTTACCGGCCTCACTCCTACCAATATGCATTTTCACAAAGGGGAAATTGGCGTAAGTGGTCCTGTGGTCATCCCCATCTCATCGGCCCCTTATACAAGTCCAATAAACAGCATGACCCCAGCACTGACTGCCGAGCAGGAAAGTGATTTACTGGGTGGACTTTGGTATGTCAATATCCACAGTGCAGCTTTTCCTCCGGGTGAAATCCGCGGACAGGTAGATTAAGTTGTAGACAAAACCTTCCAGGTTTTTAAAAACCTGGAAGGACTATCCTATTTCTTGGTTCAAATATAAGGCTGAAACTATTTTGTCTCTTTTAGAAGAAAGATAAATTCCATTTTTTAAGACAAAACACGGTAGG
>DATHWC010000035.1:0-24039 GCA_035460985.1 Lunatimonas sp. | reverse complement strand
TGGGCCTCGCTACAGGTAATTTTTCAGAGGCCAATGAAATCTACTTTCTAATAGCCAAAATACTAGGAGTGTTTGCAGTAGTGCAACTTTGTGACAACATCTTTTTACAACCAATGATTTTTTCTAAATCCGTAAAAGCGCATCCGCTTGAAATATTTGTTGTTATCTTTGCCGGAGCAAAATTAGCAGGAATCATGGGAATGATCTTTGCCATTCCCGTTTATACCATTTTCAGGGTTTCTTTCAAAGAATTTTACAAAGGGTATAAAGATTACCGGATATTTAAAATTGATAAGATATAATTTACATTCATGGGATTAAAATGTGGGATAGTTGGGTTACCCAACGTCGGTAAATCAACATTGTTTAATGCGTTGTCAAGTGCTAAAGCGGAAGCGGCAAATTTTCCTTTTTGTACCATTGAACCAAATGTTGGGGTGGTTACGGTTCCTGATAGGAGACTTCAAGTTCTTGAAAATCTGGTCAATCCAAAGCGTGTACTACCAACTGTGATTGAGTTCGTCGATATCGCTGGGCTTGTAAAGGGCGCAAGCAAGGGAGAAGGCCTTGGAAACAAATTTCTCGGCAACATTCGCGAAGTGGATGCTGTCATCCATGTCATTCGGTGTTTTGAAGACGAAAACATTGTTCACGTAGCAGGTGGTGTAGATCCTCTTTTTGACAAGGAAGTGATAGATACGGAGCTTCAGCTGAAAGATTTGGAATCTATAGACAAGAAAATCCAAAAAAACGAGAAAATCGCAAAATCTGGCGATGCCAAGGCCAGAAAAATACTTTCGACGCTAATTACGTTCAAAGAAGCCCTAGAAGCAGGCAAAAATGCCCGGTCAGTAGAGGTAGAAGATGAGGATTTGGAAGCTGTAAGAGACCTTCAGCTACTCACTATCAAACCGGTGCTTTATGTAGCTAATGTTTCGGAAGAAGAAATACTAAAGGGCAACGCACATACGGCCCGCCTTGCGGAAGCGGTAAAAGAGGAAAATGCTGAGGTGGTAATACTTTGCGCTGCCCTTGAATCCCAGATTGCCGAGTTTGATGAGGAAGAAGAAAAGCAACTATTTTTGTCCGAATACGGTTTGGAAGAGAGTGGTTTGAACCGACTGATTTCTGCAGCCTATAAATTATTGACCCTGATCACTTATTTTACAGCCGGAGAACAGGAAGTCCGCGCATGGACGATCAAGCAGGGATGGAAGGCACCGGCTGCGGCAGGAGTGATTCACTCCGACTTTGAAAAAGGATTCATCAAGGCAGAGGTGATCAAGCTTTCCGATTATGAACAGTTCAAATCGGAGGCAGCCTGTAGAGAAAACGGAAAAATTGCGATAGAAGGAAAGGATTATGTAGTAAAGGATGGGGATATTATGCATTTTCGGTTCAACGTGTAAAAATAATGAAATTTTATTGTTAAGTTTGTTGCAACTTAATTACCCAAAAATAAGTTACTTGTATATGAAAATGTATAAAATCATTGTTTAACTTTTCATTTTTAACGTCGTGAGAATCAGATTAATATTTTCTTTAAAAAACAAAGGGGCATATTTGCCTTTTCATCACCAGTATATCCTTGCCCAGTTCCTTAAAGGACTGATAGTCAAGGGAGGAAATGAGTCGTTTTTCAACTACAATTACTTCAACTTCTCTGGCCTGAAAGGTCAAACTAAGGTAAGTCGAAGCGGTTTACACTATTATTCAAGTTTGGTCACGTTGGTTTTGTCAGCTCCTGACCAGGAATTTCTTGATTATCTCTTGGAGCAAGTGTTCAAAACGCCAAAAATTGAGTTGGGAAATCTGATTCTGTCACCCGAATACACGGAGAAAGAAACAGAGCCGGAATTGGAAACCTCCAATAAGTTCGTTTGTATTTCGCCCTTGGTGTTGTTAATGCCCACCTTTGATGATGAATCAGGAAAGCGATTTATCAACCCCGATACGGATGAATTTTCCGATTTACTCTATGAATCCACACTTACCCGAATGGAAAAGTCAGGATGGTATTCACAAGAACAGATGGAATCCTTTTACAAGTTCCAAGTAGTTCCTGACATGAATTATGTCAATAAATTGCGGGAACAACAGAAAAAATTCGCAAGGATTTATTCTGTGTATGACATGGATGTGAAGTATGAAGTCAGGGGTTATACCCTTCCTTTTACACTTTATGCTGCGGCAGAGGTTCAAGATTTCGTTTTTAAATGTGGGCTGGGTGCCTTTACCCATAAAGGATTTGGCATGTTGGATTTGGCAAATAATATGCCCAGCCAGCGTACAGAGTCCTACCGCTTTAAACGGGAAGGTTTCGTTCCTTATAGATCTCATGGAAATGAGAATTTGCCAAAGAGGGAATCCGGAGCCCCGGATACAGAAGAAAGTGATGATGCTGACAGCATCGAATAGAAAAAGGGAGCATTCAGCTCCCTTTTTTTTATTACAGGATTATGGATAATCACTCTTTTTTGGAATTTAAGTACAAGTACTTCTCCACCAATTCCCTAGCCGCGGCTAATGCGGATTTACTCCCCTTTTGAACCAGGGATTTTGTCTGGTCGATTTCTTCTGACATTTTTTTATCCGAATAGAAACCTACTTCAAGAAGTAAATGGATTTGCTCTTTCATCCAATGAACCCGCTGTAACGCCCTGTTCTTATAAAAAAATCCATTGATTTTCATTTTCTCTTCGAAAGCCTCAATTGTATGCCAAATGCTTTCCATTCCTACTCCCATCAAGGAGGAGCAAGTAGATACTTCAGTGATCCATCCGTTTTCTTTTTTTGGAAAAAAATGAAGTGCTTCTAACAGTTGTCCTTTTGTCCTTTCTACCGCCTTTTGGTTTTCTCCATCGGCTTTGTTAATTACAATCAAATCCGCCATCTCCATTATCCCTTTTTTTATTCCCTGAAGTTCATCCCCAGCACCTGCCAATGCCAGTAACAGAAAGAAGTCCACCATACCTTTCACTGCTGTTTCTGACTGGCCTACCCCTATAGTTTCTATTAAAATCATATTGTACCCTGCTGCCTCGCACAATAGTGAACTTTCTCGTGTTTTGGCTGATACACCTCCTAAAATACCGCTTGAGGGTGAAGGACGGATAAAAACATACGGAGAAGTACTCAACGTCTCCATTCTTGTCTTGTCACCCAGGATACTTCCCTTTCTATCCTCACTACTTGGGTCCACTGTGAGTACCGCTACCCTATATCCTCTTTCTACAAGCAATTGACCAAATCGGTCAATAAAAGTACTTTTACCCACTCCAGGTACTCCACTTATTCCAATACGTAACGAATTACCCGTAAAAGATAAAATCCCCTCCACAAGTTCCTCAGCTAACCGCTGGTCTTCCGGCAAGGTACTTTCTACCAACGTTACGGCCTGGCTAAGAATTTGTCGGTCGTTCTTGACTATCCCGGCTACATATTCCGGTACTGAGTATCTGTTTCTCCGCCTCATCAATATATGTTAAGTCCCCTTTCATTTGTCACTATAGGGGTATTTGATAAATTTGACCTCTCCCATGGCTGTTTTCTCGTATTTCGCTACACACAGACCGGCCAAATCAGAAGAAACAAAGGGTTCATTAGGAAATACATTAATAGATTCAGACAAATCTTGAAGGAAAAAAAATACTTTGGTATTGCCATATTTCGTGTGGGGCATAAAATCTCCATAGGCTCTCATCTCTTCCCATAGTGTATCTGAGGCATGGACTGCAAATATCCGGACGACCGGCCCGGTATTATTTTCGTTTCTGAACATCGCCATTTCAGTATAATTCCCCTCCAGATCCGAGATCCCCGGCTGGGTGACGGTATCCCCTATAATCCACCATAATACAAGAAAAACAGCCAACAAAAGGGCGTAGTATAAATAATTACTTTTCATGGATGATCCTTTTTATTGGTTAAACCATTAATTTAGAACAAATTTTCGGGAATGGCATTCGAATACATCAAAGCACTACATATTATTTTCATCGTTACCTGGTTTGCGGGACTATTTTACATTGTCAGGCTGTTTATTTATCAAGTAGAAAGTCTAAATCGGCCGGAAGCGGAAAGAGCTGTTTTAAAACCCCAACTGGACCTAATGGCATACCGCCTTTGGTACATTATCACGTGGCCTTCCGCTATTCTTACATTAATCTTTGGAACCTGGGTCTTGAGTTATCGGTGGGGATATTTGGAACTTCCCTTTATGCAAGCCAAACTATTTTTTGTAGTACTATTGTACGGTTACCACATAGCCTGCCACTTTATATTTAAACAACTACAGTCCGGCACCACTACATGGACGGGCAACAAGCTGCGTATCTGGAACGAAGCTTCAACCCTATTACTATTTGCAATCGTTTTTTTGATTGTCTTAAAAAACCTAGTGAGTATGGTTTGGGGCATATTGGGGTTGGTTGCATTGGGTATCGTACTTATGTTGGGGATTAAACTTTACAAAAGAATTCGTGAACGGAACTAATAAGTGCCCTTCATTGTCATGTCTAAAAGTAAATTCATGACAGCAACCACCTATTGGATCAGTTTAATTTGTCTAATTACTGTTATTTCCTGTACCCCCAATTCTGAAGAAATGGGAAATTTACCTATCCTCGGGAATAGATATACCGAGGAGATTATGGTAAATGGCCAAAAAAAGGTAGACACCGTGTATCACCAAATCGCCCCGTTTTCTTTTCTTAACCAGGAAGGGCAAACTTTTACACAGGCAGATGTACTCGGAAAGGTATATGTAGCTGATTTCTTCTTTACCAGTTGCCCCACTATTTGCCCAGTGATGAAAACCCAAATGCTTCGGGTTTATGAAAAATTCAAGGACAATCCTGATTTTCTTATACTCAGCCATTCTATAGACCCCACTCATGATACGGTGGAATTGTTAAAGGAGTTTTCGGTCCGTTTAGGAGTACCTGATGCCACGACATGGAATTTTCTTACCGGGGATCAAGAGCATATCTTTGAAATAGGACAGACCAGCTACCTAACCACCGCAATGGAGGATAAAAATGAAGCCGGAGGATACCTTCATAGTGGGGCCTTCGTCTTGGTAGATCAGGAAGGACGCATCCGGGGAGTATATGATGGCACAAAGGAGATACAAGTAGACCGACTAATGAGTGACATCCCTAAATTACTGGCAAAAAATGTGGATTTGGATAGTTAAGTGTTTTTTCATTCTCCTTTTTGTTGGCTTCTATGCGAGTTGTAAACCTGAAAATAAGGGAGATAACCTCAATGCCATAATTGATCTTAAAACAAAACAATATGCGATAGCCGGACGGGAATTATACCTTATCCACTGTGCCAATTGTCATCAGGTAGATGGAAGTGGCCTTGGGTTGGTTATCCCTCCCCTGAAGGATGCGGACTACCTCAAAGAGGATATAGTCCGGTCTGTTCGAATCATACGGTACGGCCAAAAAGGAGAAATCATCGTCAACGGTGCAACCTATAACCAACCCATGCCCGCCAATCCCAACCTAAAACCTATTGAAATTGCCCAAATTGCCACCTATATTCATACACTTTGGGGCGATGGGGAACAACTGATCTCCATTGATTCGGTGAATGTTTATTTGAAATAGTACCTCTTTTATCGCTCCAAGAGTTTTTCTGCTTCCTCCAAAGCCTGCTTGATGTCCCGGTTTACCCGATTGACTTTGACCCATTGATCCTGAAGGTAAGAAAGCGATTCCTCCTCATTCATTCCATCAAGCTTGGAATCAAACTGCCTCATCCAAACAAACATCCCCTCATAGGCTTCATCGCAGGCCAATGCAGCTTGCCTGTACATTTGAATTTCGGATGAATCAGCAGATGTCTCCCGAAGTTCTTCTTCCCTAGCCTCCAGCAATTTTTGATTGGATCGCAACTCGCCCATTTTGGGCATTACCTCATCGTGTACAGCTATGACTTCGGTTTTAAGTTTCGCAACTTCATCTTCTTTGGTGGTGCAGGCTTCAATGCCCATCCAAACAATAAATAAACCTGCCCAATAGTGGATTTTCATTTTTTTCTAGTATGTTTAATGCCTGACAAAGATATGGAAATTGGGCTTAGCTTGCTCATCTTTAAACACATTCAACTATTAAGCAATTCACTTCTAACCAGCAACCATGAAACCATTCTGTTTTGCCAAAAACGAAATTATAGAATCAAAGTTTGCCTCCTGCCACCCGTTGGATATCGGGATGATACGGGGGTATGCCATTTTTGATTTTTTCAGAACTGTAGGTCCCAATCCACTTTTTCTGGACGACTACTTGGCCAGATTTACCAACTCAGCCAAAAGTGCCCATTTACCGCTATCCTACTCAAGGGAGGATTTGGCCGATATCATTCACGAACTTATCGCTAAAAATGAATTAGATTATGGGGGAGTACGAATGATTTTATCTGGAGGAATTTCAGAAAATTTTTTCACACCCGCATCTGGCGACCTATTCATTTTCTGCGAACCCCTAAAATTGCCAAGTGAGGAAAAATACAAAAAGGGGGTGAAATTGCTACCTGTGGAATACGTGCGGCCTATTCCGAAAATTAAAACCACAAACTATACCTTACCCTGCTTTCTAAGCGTAGACTGGCCATCCCAAGGTGCAGAAGATGTTATTTATCATCATCAGGGTCTGGTTTCCGAGAGTTCGAGAAGTAATATTTTTATGGTAAAAGAAGGTATCATCAGTACTCCCGCTTCTCATATACTAGAAGGCATCACACGGAAAAAAGTCATGGAGCTCGCCGAAAATGTAATTGTCAGGGATATACAACTTGAAGAATTACTTGACGCTGACGAAGTATTTATGACCAGCACAACAAAAAGAATACTCCCGATTACCACAATCGGTAGGCAGGTCATAGCCACTGGAAAACCGGGCAACCAAACAATGTCCCTGATGAGTGCTTTTAAAAAAATGGAGAAAAGCATGGTGTTCAGCACCCGTTAACCCCCACATGCCTGTACATGATGTAAAAAAACAAAACCTGCTTACCAAGTGGGTAGCAGGTTTTATTCATGGAGTTACTTTTTTAATTCACCAGTTGCGCATCGGTAAGGATATACATCAGCTTTTCAGGATCCTTGTCATTTAAGGTGAGTGTACCTTTTACCTTCACCCGCTTAGAGGTATATTTCACCGGCGTGGAAAGCATGACCTCCATGACTGTTTCGGGGCCCCCTGATCCGCAAAAAAAACATTCGGCAAGCGGCAAGGAGGACAGGATTATATGCTCCGGCTTAAACATCCCTTCAAATGGAATAATATAACCATCTGCCTCAACCACCTTTCCTTCCATGTCTTTGATTTTGGGACCAAAAACTGGTAGATATAATTCACCCCATTCGTCCTCACCGATTTTATAAGTAACTTCCGAAAGGTCTTTCCAGACAGAGGTTTGGGCATTTACTTGAACCGAAAGCATAGTAATAGCTATGCACACCAATAGATACTTCATTTTTATTTTATTTATTTCGTCAATTGTTTAGCGATATCAGTTCGGTAAGCATTCCATGCCGGTAGCAAAGATGCCAATACTCCAATTAAGATCGCAAAGAAAACTAAATATAATTCTTCAATTAAGAAAATGTCAGCCCGTAAACCGGCAATCGCACCTTGATCATAATTTACAACCAAAATAAGCAGGAAAAGGTGCCCAATAAGCAAACCTAGCAACGCACCAAGAAACGTAAGTAACACTCCCTCAAGCAAAATATGCCGGAACAGTAACCCCTTAGACGCTCCTATAGTCCGCATCACTGCCAAATCATACTTTCTCTCCTTTAACGAATTGTACAGCGCTATGAATATACCCAGCCCGGAAATTACAATAATGATTACAGCCAAGCCTTGAATCAAGGTCACTCCAATACCAAGTAATTCAAATAAGCGGGAAATCTCGAACGATGGCGATGCCGCTTGGAGGGAACTTCTGCTATTGATGAACCGAGGCAACTGTACCGCCGCAATCGGGTTTCTATACTGAACCAACAGGGATGTTATCTCTCTCGGTTCAGTGGTTTCAGGAAAACCCGTAGTAGCCACAGGCAGCTCCATTAACGCATGGTCGTGATGTTCATCGTGGGTAAACCAGACGGATTCCATACTGGTCAGTATAAGCTGATCAACGACGCTTCCCTGCTTTTCCATCACACCGGTAATGACATAGTCATGCTCATCATGATCGTGGCTGGCGGAGCCAATCCCATGCGAACCCACAAAAGTATCCCCAACCTTTAATCCCAACTTAGAGGCCACATCATGACCGATGACAACGTCAAAGGGTTTCTTCCATGGAGATCCAGCCGCAAAGCTAACCTCATAGAGATCCAGATAGTCGTGGTTGGTTCCCACGATCCTAAATCCCTGATAATTATCTCCCATTCCCAACGGAATAGTGTTTTTTATCAACCTGTTTTTTGATACGCCGATTGCCTCGTCCAGATCTATATTGCCAGTGGGGAAATCAATGTGATAAACCGAAGACAAAACCAGTTGAAGAGGACTTCCTTTGGCCCCAATGACCAAGTCTATTCCAACGGCATCTTTTGTCATTTTATTTTCAAACTGATCTTGCATAAGAAGCAAAACAGTAATTATTGCCAACCCTAAAGCCAATAGTAAAATGTTAAGACTAGTATTTAGCGGCTTGGCTATCAGATATTTCCAGCTTAATTTCAGTAAATTCATCGGTACACCTCCCCTATCGTCAATTGGTTAGCAATATGATTTTTTACCCGCTGGTCATGGGTAACCACAATAAGTACTGCCTGCAAGCGCTGGGCCTGAATTTTAAGCAGCCGAATCACATTTTCCGCATTTTCATCATCCAGGCTGGCGGTAGGTTCATCTGCCAGAATCACCTTAGGTTCATTGGCCAATGCCCTGGCAATGGATACCCTTTGTGCCTCTCCCTCACTGAGCGTGTCCAGTTTGGCGGATTTCTTATCCGATATACCCAACTCCATTAGGTTTCTTTCGATGGTGCCCTGTTTGTTTTTGCCTACAAAATAATTGGCTATCTGGAGGTTTTCCATGACGGTAAGCGCAGACAGAATGTGAGGTTTTTGAAAAACTATACCAATCTTTTCTCCCCGGAATTTATCAAGCGCATTTCCCTTGAGGGAATAAATACTGGTACCGTCTATGATGACGTCTCCGGATTGCGGTTTTAACAAGCCCCCTAAAATATGCAACAAAGTGGTTTTCCCTGACCCTGATTTGCCCAATACGAGCATTTCGTCACCTGGGTTTAAATGAAGGTCTGGGAGGTCAAATGGTGGTAAGTTTTCGTATTTAAAATGTATGGATCTGGAAATTAACATGTTGTTGGTTTTATCTTTACTTAATCGGAATTTCAAGGAGGAAGGTTGTCCCTTTTGAAAGTTCAGTCTCAAACGTAATTTTTCCGCCGATCACTTCCACACATTTTTTCACTATGGATAACCCGAGTCCGGATCCCTCTCTCAAGCCGACATTTTTACCCCTGAAAAAGCGGTCAAACAACTGGGACTGTTCTCCAGGCGATATTCCTATTCCCTGATCTTTGATCGTGGCTTTTAGCAGGTTATCCTCTACCCAAACCCGAAATTCCACAAGCCCCCCATCCTTGGAATATTTTACTGCGTTGGATAGAAGGTTTTCCAAAATCTGGTACAACAAGTCCATGTCGGAGGTAATCATCCTAGGTAACTTTTCGAATTGGGTTACAATTTTGACGTCATTTTCCACTCCGGCCTTTACCATGTCCACTACCTCATTAAGAAATGAAGCGGTGTATATCCGTACAGGCTTGTAGTTCATCTTTTCAGCATCAGCCTTTCCAAAGAAGAGTACAGAGGTCAGTAAACTGTTCAGACTTCTTACTGAATTTTCAATTTTTCCGGCATGTTTGGCGATCTTTACTTTAAAAGGATGGTCCTTTTCCGCATATTTTTGTAACAGCTGAGCTGAACTGAGGATAGATGTAAGTGGTGTCTTAAACCCATGGGAAACATTCTGAACGATCCTTGACTTCAGTTCACTGAGCTCCCGTTCCTTTTCCAGCGCTTTCTGTAGTTCCTTGTTAGCCTCGTTAAGATCCGCAGTCCGCTGCCTTACCTTTTCCTCAAGTTCGTTGTTTAGATTTTGGAGTTCCTTTTCCTTTTTGTCTTTAAAGATGGCCAATTCAATGACCATATTTAATTCGCGGATATTGAAGGGCTTAATGACATATGCGCTGGGGTTTGTAACTGCTACCTTTTGGAGCGTTTCCGCGTCAGAACTTGCAGTAAGGTAAACCACTGGGATGTTATATTTCTCATTGATAATTTCCGTCGTCTTTATCCCGTCTAGCTTTCCAGATAGGTTAATGTCCATCATGACGATGTCCGCCCTGTTGTTTTCCAGAATTTCCAAAGCCATTTCACCTGAATCAGCCATCCCAATAATTTCATGATGATTTTTTTCGAGTGCCTTTTTTAATAAAAGGGCTGAAACAGTATCATCTTCAGTAATTAAAATTTTTAATGAAAACATGTAGCTAAAATTTGTTTTGTCTGACTCGATTTCAAAAATTTATGGAAGCAATGGTATTTCAATGATTACCTCCGTGCCAATACCTTTTGTGCTTTTTATATCTATAGTACCTGATAGTTGGTCCAAAAGCTGCTTGGTCACTGCCAACCCGAGTCCTGCGCCCTCGAATTTCCGGTCGTACCCGTTACTTTCCTGCTCAAACGGTGAAAATAATTTTTCTAAATATTGCTCACCGATTCCAATTCCCTGATCCGTTACCTTTAGGAAAAGGTTTTCCCCTTTCTTTTCTATCTCAATGGTGACCACCCCTTCATTAGAGTATTTTATCGCATTTCCGACAACATGATTAATTATCATAGTAATATACTCCCTTTCAATATTTGCAACAAAGGGCTTGGTTCGGTGCTTCACGGTTACCAATATACCTTTCTTAATTGCTGAAGATTTGTGGGGCAGCAAGATTTTGGAAAAGAAATCATTGATATTAGTCACTACATAATTGATGTCCCTTTTATCCGATTGTATTTTAGACAGGTCGAGAATTGTATTTATAGTATGGAGCAACCTCTCGCCGCTTTCCTGGATTATCTGAACTTGGGAAGCAAGGTGGGGTTGGTCCTGAATATTTCCAAGTATGTTTTCCGCACTTCCCAAAATACCGTTCAGGGGTGTACGGATTTCATGACTCATATTTGCTAAGATACTACTCTTTAGCATACTTACCTCCTCAGCCCGGTCTTTGGCTAACTTTAAACCTTCCTCATATTCTTTTTTTTGCGAGATATCCCTAAAAATATTAAGCAAAAACGCATTATCCTCAAAATCTGATTGCATGCGTGCAATAAACAATTCCACCTCTCTATCACCGGACTTAAATGGCATCCGAATCTCCCGTTTAAATCCGCTTCCATTCATTCTTTCAATTTCAGCCAACAAAGTCGCACGCTCCTTTTGGTAAAAGGTTGGATCGCGAAAAAGGAATGAAAGTCCATTTTCAATCAACTCCTCTTCTTTCACGCCTGCAAGCCTACATAGGGCAGGGTTCGCTGCTATTACTCTACCACCAATTACAGAAAGCATCAATCCGTCTACGGAGCTATTCCACACATTTTTGAACTGGTCCTCGGTTTTTTTAATTTCCACTTTTTTTCTAGCAAGGTCACTTTTGAGAACTCCCTGATATCTGAACTGCACAAATAAAAAGTTTAACAATATCCCCAAACCAACAAATACAATTACTACCAAAGCTATAAACCAACCCTGAAGATAATACGGGTAATTTACGGTAAACGGATCTGCGTATATCACTTCTGAATCAATCTGTTGGCCTAAACTGGATTTGAGCATGAGTTGATATTCGCCTGGAGGAAGATTGTTGAAGTAAAGCCTACTTTCTCTGGGATTTTCAATGGTTCGCCATTCATCATCCAAACCAATTAATTTATACCTCACTGTCAGGTAGGGCCATGCCGCAAAACTTACAGCCCGGTAGTCTACGGAAACATTGTTATAGGAATAAGGTATGTTGGACGTAGATGCCGGGACAGAGACATCCGAAACAACTGTAATTTGTTCAATATACGTTTTAGGAGCTATGATTTGCTGATTGTCCTCCTCCGGAATATAAACCGAAACTCCATTTTGCGTACCTATAAAAATCCTACCTCCTCCTGCCTTTTGTAAAGCTCCACGGTTTATCTCATTGCCGATGAGGCCGTTCCTTTCGTTAAATTGGCGTATCCGGTTATTTTCAAGTATAGAAACACCAAAATTAGTTGCTAGCCAAAGTCTGTTTTTTTCATCCTCTAACATGGCATACACTGGGTTTCTCACCGTGACCCCATTCACGGCGAAGGGCTTTAATTTATCGTCTTGCAAGTAAAACAATCCGTTTTCGGTTGCTATCAACAGCGTGTCATTTCTTTGGAGGTAATCATAGCCTGAAATCCTAATATGTGTTCGGCCCACGTCCGGATCGTTGGAATAGGTATTCTCACCGTTGTCCATGATAATCCACTTATCCTGAATTTTCCCTGTTTTTCTGATGAAATTCTTAGAGAAGTTTTCTTGCTGAGTTACTTCTTCCAAATATTCCGTAAAAGAAGCCGTGGGTCCATTCTCGTCGATTGGTGCTTTCCAAAGGTGATTGTGCGTAATGACGAATAGAGTGTCTTCCCTTACTTCCACGTAGTTAACCGGTTCGTCTGTAGGAAGGGGTACGTTTTGCCAATTAAAGCTGTCGGGATTTATGTACCCAAGCCCAATCTTATAGGCTCCAAACCAAATTTTACCAAATTTGTCCTTGGAAAAATTCATCACTCTACTCAATTTTGCTTCATTTGGGTTAGAGAACTCAACCGACTTAAGCATTTTGGTGCCATCCCAAATTTGGTAGCCATTGTTATATCCTAAGATATAAGTAGAGGGAGCTAAATAATGTATAGCAGAAATATCGGTCTCCGGCAAACCGATACGCTGATCAAAGTTTTGGAATCTGAGACTGGGTAGTATCGCAGCACCCCTATATGTACCCAACCAGATCGCACCTTCCCTATCCACAAAAGAGCTTTGCACATGTTTTACATTCAATTCGTCGCTAACGGATATTTCTGTAACAGCCTTGGACCTGAAATTGCGTTTATATAAATGGGAATTATAAAAAAAATAAAGGTGCCCGTTGTTTTCAAATAGGCCGTAGGAGTCTTTTTCTGAGTTAATAATCCCCGAAAAACCACCAAATAACGGCTTATCAATTTGTCCCAACCGATCACTTTTGTACAGCGCGTTCTTTGCGAGGTAATAATAAGAGCTATCCAGTTCATTATATACCACCTTTAGGATAGGGTCCGGAAGATTTTCAGTGGACAAGTATACTTCCTCAATATTTTCATCTGTGAGTTTAAAAACACAATTATTGAACATAAAATGTAAATCCCCCTCAGCAGATGTAAAGAACGAGGTGAACTTTCCGCAAAACCCAACATCAATATCATATTTCCGGATCAACACGCCAGCCATGTCCTGAACCACTATTTGGTCCCCTACAACCAAAAAAAGTGATTTCTCCTTACCTGAACCCCCAACATATAGTTGAGTATTTGATTGGCTGGATTCCTCCACTTCTTTAGCAATGGAAAGCGGTATGCGGTGCCACGCTGATAAGTCATAATAATACACAACCGGTTTGCCTCTGGACTGGTAAATCCACACATGACCATCCTGATCTGTAGTAAGTAATTGGGTGCCGAAGGATTCCAGAATTACTTCTTCTGGCAATTGCTTCATAGATATGCCGTCCGAGTACCTGACCCCTTTATCAGTTGCCAGCCAAATAAATCCATTGGCGTCTTGGTTTATTGCATAAATTGACTCGGAAGTCAGGTCAAAACCCCTAATCTGTTTGGAAGATTTAAAGGTTTGTCCCAACGAATTCCCGAACACCCACAAAAAGATTATGACAAAAGAGATGCACTTATTCATGATTAGCTGTTACAAGGTTAAATTTAGAAAAAGTTATCAATACTCTAAATTAAATTGATAATGTTTCGCATTTCTTTTTGTGGTAGGCCTTATTCTTATAATTTTGTACCAAATCTTTAAAAATCGCATTATGAGTGTTTTGGTAAATAATAGTTCAAAAGTAATTGTGCAAGGTTTCACCGGAAATGAGGGTTCTTTCCATGCACAACAAATGATTGAATACGGCACCAACGTTGTTGGTGGAGTTACACCCGGAAAAGGAGGATCAACGCACCTGGGTAAACCCGTGTTCAATACGGTGGAAGATGCAGTTAGCTCAACTGGAGCAAATACATCCATTATTTTTGTCCCGCCTGCCTTTGCCGCTGACGCCATCTTAGAAGCAGCAGATGCCGGCATCAAAGTGATCATTGCGATTACAGAAGGTATTCCAGTTAAAGACATGATGAAGGTAAAGCCTTACGTCAAGAAAAAAGGAGCCACTCTGATAGGTCCTAACTGTCCGGGTGTAATTACACCTGGAGAGGCTAAAGTGGGAATTATGCCCGGCTTTGTGTTTCGGGCTGGAAGAGTTGGTGTAGTCTCCAAATCAGGAACACTAACCTATGAAGCTGCCGATCAAATTTCCAAAGCGGGCTTGGGTGTTTCTACAGCCATCGGTATTGGCGGTGATCCGATAATCGGCACCTCTACCAAAGAAGCTGTACAACTCTTGATGGAAGATCCTGAAACCGATGCCATCGTAATGATCGGTGAAATCGGTGGAAACTATGAGGCAGAAGCAGCCAAATGGATTAAGGAAACGGGGAACAAAAAACCAGTGGTCGGCTTCATTGCGGGACAGACTGCTCCTCCAGGCCGAAGAATGGGTCATGCAGGGGCTATCGTCGGAGGCAAAGATGATACCGCTGAAGCTAAAATGAGAATTATGAGAGAAAATGGCATCTATGTAGCGGAGACCCCGGCAGAAATCGGGGAAGTAATGGCAAAGGCCCTTGGGGTAGACGCTTAACCGTATTTGAAATAAATTTTGACAATTAGAGAGGATAATCGAATTATCCTCTCTTTTTTTATTTACCGACTGCCACGAATCTTTTTTTCTTGGGGAAAATATATTTGGGCAAAAACTGGGCGATTATACTGTCCCTCCCCTTTTCCTCACCTTTCCTCAAGGATTTGCCACATTTTTTCAATAACTTCATATCCCCACCTATCACAATCCCATTGATAATATTGTAATATTTATCTATATTTTGAGTCCAATTAACACATCATAACCAATTGATTAATTGTCCCATGTCTCAGAATTTGCTCATTGGAGTCTTTTTGTTTATCCAGCTCGCTTCGCTACGGGCCCAGGGGACCTTAGACTATACGAAGGATATAATTCCCACGCTTAAAACTCACTGCTACTCCTGCCACAACGTAGGTAATTCAAAAGGAGGTATCAACCTGGAGAAATATGAAGAAGAAGGCAGAATCATCAAAGACGGGCAACTATGGCTTCATGTGATCGATCAGGTCAAAACCAACGCCATGCCCCCCAGTCACAAGCCTCCACTTTCTGCGGAGGATTACCATATACTGGTGGACGGAATCAACGATATCTTGGTAAAGTCATTGCAAAACAAAACCCCGGGAAAAGTAATCATCCGAAGGTTAAACCATACCGAATATCAGTATACGGTCATGGACCTGACTGGCATATCGTTTGATGCCAAAAACAGGTTTCCCTCGGACGGATCCGGTGGAAGCGGATTTGATAATCAGGGAGGTTCACTTTTCTTCACTCCTCTGAAGATGGAAAGATATTATGACGCAGCTGAGGAAATTGTAGAAGAATTATATCAGGACCGAGCCAAATGGAAAAAATTGGTGCCGGTTAATTACAAACTTACTCTTTGGCAGCGGTTTTTAACGTGGATTAAAAGCAACCTGTTTTCCTCCTTCAAGCCGGTAAATCCTCCGGAGGAGGCAGCGGAAAAAGTCATCTACCCCTTTGCCAGCAGTGCTTACCGGAGATTTTTGAAAAGTGAAGAAAAAGAGAAGTTGATGACACTCTTTCAGAAGGTCTATGCGAACAACCACTCCATGCAAAATCCGGAACGGTTCGACAGAAGTGTCAGCGAAGTATTTAAAGCCGTTTTGATTGCTCCTTCCTTTCTTTACAAAATGGAAGAAGAGCCAGACGTGGAAAAACCGGTTCCAGTAAGCGATTTTGAAATGGCTACACGCCTTTCTTATTTTCTTTGGTGCAGTATGCCAGATCAGGAACTCTTTCAACTGGCAGCATCCGGTAAGTTGCAGGAAGACGAAGTGTTGGAACAACAGGTTACCCGGATGCTTGAAGACCCCAAAGCTCTTCGGTTTGCGGAATCATTTGTTACTCAATGGTTGGGTATCACTAAACTAAAGGATCCAAATGCGCCCTTGGGCGATTTGGCAAAATTCCCATTGTTCACCGAGGCGATTAAAGATGCCATGTACAGGGAAACGACAGCGTTTTTCTACCACATCCTTACTGATGGGGGGAATTTTCTCGACCTGATCAAAAGCGATTACGCCTTTCTGAATGAAGATTTAGCAGAGTTTTACGGGGTTAAAGGAGTGAAGGGAAAAGAATTCCAACAGGTAAATGTGACGGATGGCATACGTGGCGGGTTATTGGGCATGGGCAGTGTACTGGCTGTGACTTCTTTACCTACGCGAACGAGTCCCGTCCTTCGCGGGAAGTGGGTAATGGAAGAAATTTTGGGTATCTCACCACCTCCACCTCCCCCGGACGTAAGTGAGCTGTCGGAAGATGAAAGTTTGCATGAGGATCTGGGATTAAGGGCATTGTTGGAGCGGCACCGTTCTGATCCCGCCTGTCAATCCTGCCACGAAAAGATGGACCCACTGGGGATTGGATTGGAAAATTTCGACGCTGTTGGAAGATGGAGAGACTCCTATGGCAATACCCCCATTGATGCATCAGGAGTATTGTCAACTGGAGAAAAATTTCAAGGCCCTGTAGATCTCAAAGTCTTGCTGATGGAGGAAAAGGAGAAGTTTGCCCGTAACCTTACTATCAAATTCCTATCCTATTCTGTCGGCAGAGGAGTGTTATTCACAGATGAAACCGCCGTACGGGAGCTTTCTGACAAATTGATCGCAACTAATTTTCAACCCAATCTCTTCATTGCGGATTTAGTAAAAAGTTACCCTTTCCGGATGAAAATAAAGGATTTCCAAAAAAGATCCACAGAAATATAAAATTTACTGACCGTATTATTTGTGTTGGTATAAATCGAAAACTTCATTAACTTGCTCATGCTGACAAGCAATGACCAAATAAAGAACCGAGATGATCAAAAAATGGCAAATTTCCAGGCGTAAAATGCTCAAAGGTATGGGTGCAGCTATAGCTCTTCCATTTTTGGAAGCGATGAGTCCGCTTACCCTTGCAGCACAGGGAAATCCGCAGTATCCCGTAAGGTCTGCGTTTATTTTTATGCCCAACGGTGTGCATCCTGACCGTTGGACACCCAAAGCAATTGGAACTCACTTCGAGCTGTCACCTACTCTTCAACCCTTACGGAAATTGAAGGATGATATACTTGTGTTGGGGCAAATGATGAACAAAAATTCCATTTTTCAGGGAGCCGATGGCCATTATGCGAAAGATGCCAATTTGTTTACCTCTATGCCGATCACTAAAACCGCTGGTGACAACATCAATGCAGGTGGCATATCCATCGATCAATTGATCGCCAATCATTATAAAAATGAGACACTTTTCCCCTCTTTGGAGTACGGATTAGACAGAATAGCCACAGGAGTAGACATTAATGTGGGTTTCACCAGATTATATGCCAGCAGTATCTCCTGGAAAAATGCCACTACCCCACTTTCTAAAGAGATTGATCCGCGCCTAGCTTTTGACAGGTTATTCCGTTCATTCGTGACTGGAAATACAAAAACCGACAATCCGCACAAAAGCAGTATTTTGGATGCGGTCATGGATGATGCCCGTTCCCTTAAAAACAATTTGGGCAGATCTGACCAAGACAAATTGGAAGAATACTTGGAGTCAATACGCTCTATTGAAAAGCGAATTTCCAATCAGGATAGTCTGAAGGACTTTGAAAGTAAAGTCACTCCAGACATCCGAAAAGAACTTAACCGGGTCAATATAAGCATTGAGGAGTTTGTCGACGCACATGCCGGAGTGAACATCACCGAGAAAACCCGGCTGATGTACGACATCATGGCCTTGGCTCTCTGGAGCGATGCATCTAGGGTTATTTCGTTTATGTATGGCAACTCGGTAAGCAACCGTAACTTTTCCTTCTTGGACGGAGTGACGGGTGCACATCACTCCCTTTCCCATCACATGAACAATGAAAGCAACCTCGACCAATATGACAAAATTACCATGTGGCATTTGGAACAGTATGCTTACTTCTGCGAGAAATTAAAATCCATCAAGGAAGGAGACCGTACATTGCTTGACAATTCTCTAATTATGTTTGCCTCCGGATTAAGAGACGGTAATCGGCACTCCCCAAGGGATCTTCCCGTAATTGTAGCTGGCAAGGGTGGCGGCAGAATCAAGACCGGGCAAAACCTTATTTTTGAAGACAATACGCCGTTGGCTAACTTGTATGCCACTTGGCTTCAAACCGTGGGTATTGAAACCAACAAATTTGCTGACAGCACGAGAACACTGCATGAGATAATGGTTTAGTTTTTTACCCCAATGTTTTATTGAAAAATCCTGCTTCAAAATTCTTCACCTTTAGCGATCAAAGGCTGGTAATCTATGTCTAATCCGTATGCAACGTTACCCCTATCTTCAAAAACCTTTAAATCGGTAAAGAGATGGGGAATTATATTGTGCTTAATCCTGAGTGCTTTTTTTTTGAGTGTTCCTTATCTACCGGAAACTTTTAATAACGAGGCTGCCCTGCCCCTCTTGATAGGAAGGTTCCATCCACTTGTATTACACTTTCCTATAGTATTAATCCTTCTCACTTCCGTCTTTTTAATTCTGGGGATTTTCCATACACTTTTCAGACATCCTTTAGTCATCGGAAGCCTGCTTTTCCTGTCCTGTGTGAGTAGTGGCATAGCCGTAGTAGCTGGCTATTTGCTTTTTGCAACGGATGACTATTCTGGGGATATGGTCCTAAACCATCTATGGGGAGGTATATGGACAGGAGTCGGAATCTGTTTGAGCACTGCCATATACTTATTGTGGTTAGAAAAAAATGGCAAAATTCTATCCTCTTTTTTCTATACTGCACTTGGAGCGACCACTGTCTTTCTAGGATATACAAGTCACTTGGGGGGATCTCTGACACACGGCCAAGATTTCATATCAGACCCTATGACTGCACTTTTTCCGCCCAAGGGGATGCCTGAGAAGCCTTTGGAAGAAGTCTTACTGTACGAAGACCTCATCTATACCATTCTAGATTCCAAATGCATCAATTGCCACAATGAAAACAAAACAAAGGGTGACCTGCTGATGACTAACCACGACAATTTGTTGAAAGCAGGTGAAAGCGGCAAAAATGCCGTCATTCCGGGCAATTCTGCTGAGAGTGAACTTATGGTAAGAGTTCACCTGCCTGCATCTGACGAAGACCACATGCCCCCCGAAGGCAAACCGGGGCTTTCTGCTGAAGAACTAAAGCTATTGACATTTTGGATTGACGGAGGTGCTGAAAAAAATATTAAAATTGTTGAATTATTAGACCATCCTGAGGTGGGTCCGGAAATAAATCTTCTCTTACCAAAAATCCGCAAAACCCAACAGCGGTTATTTTTAGAAAAGGAAAAATTTGAAGAAGTTCATCAAGAATTATTGGAAATCGCAGAACCACTGGGTATAGAAATAATGCCTGATAAAGATGCTGAACAGCTATCCTTTGCACTGCGAATGACATTCCCTCCCAAACCCTTCTCAACAGAAGAATTGTTAAAATTGGAGCCTTATTTCCCCTATTTTTCAAGCGTATCCCTTGCCTCGGCGGATATCACCGATGATGAGCTGTTTTTTATAAGCAAAATGGAAAATTTAAGGCATCTCTTTGTTCAAAAAACCGGTATAACGGGAACAGGCTTACCATACCTCCATTCCATGTCACGATTGGAGACTTTAAACATATCCTTCACTCCAATGAAAGACGGCCATGCGTTGCATTTATTGGAATTCCCAGCCCTGAAAAAGATTTATTTTTTCGGTACTCCGGTAAAGAAAGAAGTGATTGCGGCATTACAGGCCTATCGTCCCGATTTGGAGATTGTTTTGGAAGAAGGACCTTTATTTTAAAAATAGCCCTATCTTGTTGTTCGTGAGTATTTATCAAGGTAAATAACAAACCACTAAAACATATTTCATTTGTATGAGACCAAAAATCTGGATTTGCTTCATGCCGAAGCTTTTAGTAAACATTTTTGTAATAGCCCTTTTTTTCCAATGCCAACAGGCGACTGAAACCAGCGATACAGCATCCCAAACCTCCAGGGTTAGTCCCCTGGAAACCTACGTAAATCGCGTGGACCCAGCAACATCCTACGAATTAGTCCATGAATCAAAAGGTGAGGGATATACCTATTATGTGATCCGCTCTGTTTCCCAAAATTGGCTTACAACCAATGAAGTGACAGAGACGACTTGGTGGCATTGGGTCTCTTTTGTCATCCCAGACAAATTGGAACATGATGTTTCATTCTTGATGATTTCAGGTGGCAGTACAAACACCAAGTTGCCCGAGAGCCCAGACAAGATGCTAGTTGAAGCGGCTTTGAGTACTAATTCTACGGCAATTAAGGTTCATAATATCCCATTTCAGCCCGTGACATATGTTGGAGACACGGTGGATACCAGGGTAGAAGACGGTTTGATCGCCTATGGCTGGAGAGAATTTATGGAAGGGGGGGCAAAAGATGATGATGCCATTTGGCTGGCAAGACTCCCCATGACAAAAGCTGTAATAACAGCCATGGATGCCGTCACCAACTACACCAACACTCAACTTGGTATGAATTTGGGAAAGTATGTGGTAGCTGGAGGCTCAAAAAGAGGTTGGACCACGTGGACTACCGCAGCCCTGGATGACCGTGTGGTGGCTATGGTGCCCATTGTAATAGATGTGTTGAATGTAGTCCCTTCTTTTCAGCATCACTGGAGAAGCTATGGTTTTTGGGCACCTGCTGTAAAAGATTATGAACGGGAAGGGATCATGGATTGGATGGGTACCAAAGAATACGACCGCTTGCTGGAGATTTCCGACCCATATTCATTTTTGGACGCCTATACCCATATCCCTAAATTATTAATTAACGGCTCTGGTGATCAATTCTTTTTGCCCGATAGCTGGCAATTTTATTGGGATGAACTAAAAGGCGAAAAGCACCTTGCTTACATTCCCAATGCAGGTCATTCACTCGACAATTCCGATGCTATGCAGATTCTTTTGGGATTCTATAAACGAATTTTAACGGAACAGTCTAGGCCGGAATATACATGGGAAGTCACAGACACTCACATCAAAGTATCCGTTGATTCCAATAATCCTCCCGCACAGATAAAACTATGGGCAGCTAACAATACGGAAACAAGGGATTTTCGGATTGACGTATTCGGACCTGGATGGACAGAAACGGTTATACCCCTACAGGAAAATAGTATCTATGAGATACCCATCAGCGCTCCGGAAAAAGGCTGGAAAGGCCATTTCGTCGAACTGACATATACGGGAGATGCCCCTATAAAGGTTACCACTGGGATTAAAGTACTTCCGGAAACGTATCCCTTTGAACCATTTGTCCCTAAAGTTCAGAAAGGGACTAGAGCGGACTAAAATATAAGCTGAAAACGAAAATCAAATCCAGGGTGATTTTGATTGTCGTGCTTTAATGCTTGTCGATTGTTTTGAAGGGGCTTTGGGCGGAATAGGACTATTTTAAACGAAAGACTAAGTGATATAAAAATAAATAAAAAGATCTCCTTTAGTTCCAATTTCTCCAATAAGCTCCCCAATGAGTTATGTTGACCTGTCCCTATTATTTACTTTCCATCCTTGCGTTGTTGCTGGACTGCATGTCGAATCATATATCAACTAATGATATTGTCACCGAAGAAATCCAACTCATTACAGGTATTGTAGATCAATTTCACCAGCTTCCGTATCAGCCTATCGCTCTGCCACTTAAAAGGGATGTTGAATTTGATGAAAGTGGCGGACATATACAGGGTATTCAATTATTTCTGCAGGATGGAGAAATATCAGCATTCCTTGCCGGGTCTTCAAGAGATGTGGCTTATATTGCCCAAGCTAATCTTGGGAAAAAAGCTCAGGTGGAGACCATCGACACGTTAATGCTTTCTCCCTACAGACATGCAGGAGGCTTTCAGATATATGATCAGTGTTTAGCGGTAGGAATTGAAGACAATAACGCAAGGACTACCTCCAAGGTAATGATTTACGATTTGGGGGTTGAAAGAAATTGGGAAAAGCCAGTTTACACGCTAGAACGAAACGGTCCTTATGAAAGATCCACAGCCGGAGCTATTGGGATTACCCGGTACAAAGACGAAGTCATTTTAGTGGTAGCGGACTGGAACGCCAGAAACTTGGATTTCTATAGCTGTCCCTCTTCATCATTTGAACGGAAGATAGGACATTTTACGCAAATTGGGAGTTTGGAAACCGCCTCGCTGGAGAAGAATTTTTGGTCTGATTCACTTTGGCACTCCTATCAAAATATCAACCTGCTTGCAGATGAATCAGGACTTTATGCCATGGCATTCGGTAGAGATGTGCTAGACAATCAGGTTGCGGATCTATTTTCCATTAATATGAATTCTTCTACCAATAACCAAATAATTTCCCCCGTAGAAACAAAAAGTCTAAATTACCTCACCACCCAACCACTAGTTAATGAATTTTCCCCCCGGGAAATATTACTTAAAAAAATATCAACCCGGCAATTCCAATGTCATGATGGGGCTGATTTTAGAGCAGGGGCAGGAATTTTCCATTCAGGGTCAGGCCTTGTTTTAGCAGCGGCTCCCAATCATATGGATAATCTAAGCTCAGTCAATTTGTTTGTCTATCCAGAAGATTTGTTGATTTCAAATCCTCTAAGCAACTTTCGCATTGATGATTAGCCACTATTCTTTCAAAAACGCATCTATATAGCAATTGACTTCAAAGTACCCAACCCATAGGCCATTTGCATGGTAGTTTCGTACCAATACCCAGCGGAGGCTGCAAATTTCCTTTCTGCGCGGAAGAATTAACCCAGCTAATTAGTAAGATAAAAGGAATCAATGTCGTTTGTGAATTAAACTCCCATAGGATTAGGATGTCAATTCTTAACCCATCAAATAGTAAATTTGCAATCCTATTATAAAGGCACCTCCTAGGCGGCACGTAGCTATTCAATATTTTTTATTACGCTTTATTTTTTTTGGACTCCTTCTTTCTGATTCATAAAATCCAATACCCACCCATATGCTCGGGAAGGAGTATACAAAAATTGAACGATCATGGGGATATGTTTTTTTCTTTTTTGAAAATAATAGAGCGGCTGGGGAGCGAAAGGTCGATAGGCTTCCTTAAATAGATCCACCCCAAGAGGTATGCTTGGATAAGTTCTGCCACCTACCATGATCAACATCGGAGGCATTTCCGCATGAAGGTGATATATGGGAGAAGTATCTTTCCAAACCTGCGGGTCATCTGTAAATGCCCTTCGATAAGAAGTACCTGGGGCATTATTGGCCTGTTCCAGATAGGTGTACATATCTAACCCTGCCGGATCTATCAAAACCGCACCGACAATGGGATTATCGATGCCCAAGGTATCGAAATACTCATCCCGTACGGCAATCAGTGCCGACAGATGTCCGCCTGCGGACTGTCCCGACACATAGATTTGGTTAGGATCCCCTCCATAGTCAGCGATATTTTCCTGAACCCACTGAACGCCTCTTGCTGAAGCTTTGGCCATTGCA
>DATHWC010000034.1:0-19831 GCA_035460985.1 Lunatimonas sp. | reverse complement strand
GACCATTGTGAAAAAAATATCTCCCAATGCGGAAATTATAGAAGCCAAAAACGGAATGGAGGCGTTTACTCTGACCGAAAAGATGGAACCCGACATCATCCTTATGGACATTCAAATGCCCATCATGAGTGGCTATGAGGCAACAGCTGCCATTAGAAACAACCCTGCATTGCTTCATATCCCCATTGTGGCCGTGACTGCCGGCAATATCAAAGGAGAAAAAGAAAAAAGTCAGGTGGCTGGTATGGTGGATTTTGTTCCTAAACCAATTGTAGAAAATACCATAAAATCCATCTTTGAAAAGTGGCTTCCTTCCCAAAATAAGCGGGCAGAGTCGTCTAATGGTGAACCCAAATCCATAAAATCTGACCTGGGAGCCACTGATCCGGGTCGAAATCACTTCGACATTGAAAAATTGCAAGAGTATCTGGGAGACGACCCAGGAATAATAAGGGAAGTTTTGATCATCACTATTCAAGAATTAAAATATTCAAAGGAAAAACTTTTTGAATTGGTTCAAAAGGAAGACCTGATCGGACTAAACGCGGAAGGACACAAAGTCAAAGGTTCAGCTCTCACGGCAGGATTGGACGCTATGTTGAAAATCGCACGGGCTATTGAGGCTTTACCCGAATTTCAAAAAGAAGAGGCCGAACTTTTACTTCATCAATACATCGAAGAAGAATCAGTGGTCACAGATCTGATCGAAAAATACCTGGCCGGGTAATGACTATCTTGGGCTATAAAAATTTGACGCTATTCTTCAGCAGCTCCCGATATTTTGCCCCAATAGGGATAATTTTCCCAGAAACGACTGCCGTATCATTGTCAAAATCCGTCAGAAAATGGAGGTTAATCACCCAACTTCGATGTACCTGAACGAATTCTGCATGTCCGTTCAGTTTTTCCAAGAAATTGCCGATGGTAGATTTGATCATATAAGTTTGACTACTGCATTTAATGCTGATATAATCCCCCTTTCCTTCACAATAGTTAATCTCGGAAAAAAGTAGCTTTTTGAATATGCGGTCATCTTTGACAAAAATGAAATCTCCTGAGTAGGAATCAGGATCAATTTTCACCGTTGTTTCCTTACATTTCTCCAATCCTCTTAGGAACTGGTCATAGCTAAAAGGTTTCGGCAGATAATAACAGGCATTGGTTTCAAATGCCGATATAGCGTTTTCTTTATTGGCCGAAATAATGATTAAGGAACCGTCATATTGGCTATGTTTAAGTATCTCAAAACCATTCATTTCCGGCATTTCAATATCCAAATAGATCAGGTTAATCTGTGATTTATTATCCAAGAGATAGTTCAATCCTTCAATAGCATCCGTAAAGGACGCTTTTAATAACATTTCTTTGGTTTTGGAAATATAAAAAGTCAGGACTTGAATAGAAGCAGGATCATCGTCTATAACAATACAGTTTATCATTCTTAGTTGGTTTTACTTCTTTCGAAAAACAAGATTTAACAATTTATCCGGGTTTATTTAAATAACGTATAACTTTTGCGGGTACTCCTCCTACCAAAGTAAAGGGAGGTACATCTTTGGTGACAACGGACCCGGCAGCAACCGTTGAACCCTTGCCAACGGTCACTCCCTTTAGAATCATCGAACGGGTGGCAATCCAAACGTCATCTTCTATGATAATCTCACTTGATGCCTTTACCTTTTCCCGGTCATCCACTCCATGAAAATCGCCATCCATTAGGATTACCTGATTGGCTATCTGTACATTGTTGCCAATAATAATTCTGTTTGTAGCAGACAAAATAGTTCCCGTATTTACAAAGGTATGGTTTCCTATAATTAGTTCAGCCCTTGGACCTGCATAAAGTTGGGTCACTCCCATGTGTGACCAGATCCTACAATGATCCCCGATAGTAATTCTCCCTCTTCCCTCAATTCTAGGATTCCCTCTTACAGTAATAAATCTCCCGGTAGTACAGGACCGCAACCTTACAAATCCATTTACCAACCTCCAGAATGCAATCCACAAGTCTATTGAGAGATGGAAATAAAGGTGCCGTTTCTCGCTTTGGTTTGACCAAACCCGACCGTAAATTTCTGAGCTTTTTTGCGAAAGTTTTTCGTTAATCCTTTCCTGAATCATAGTAAAAATCAAATGCTTTTTTGAATATAGAAGGAGAAATATTAAATTCAAAAAAAGGTTTTTCTAAAAAAACACTAACTTTAGCAACCAATAATAACATGATTACAAACTTTTATTTTACATATATAAAAAAATGAAATTGAAACATACAATAATGAAATTAACATTTTTATTGGTTTAAATATCCTATGTTAAAAAAATTAATTATAAGTGTATATCTAATTGTAATATGTGTAAAATTGATGGCTCAAGAGGAAACTACTACTGTTTATAATTTTAATTTACAGCATAGTATAGAGGAACAACTGCCATCACTTGACTCGCTTATAGATATTGCCATTTCCTATCACCCTACCGTAAAGTTGAATCAAGCGTTGATTGAATCGGCAACATCAAGGATCAACTTGGCCAAAAAATCTTGGTCTTCTTTATTGCGTGGCTACGTTGATTACGGCTATGGCAATCAAGCTATTATTGCCACTGGCCAGGGAAATGCTGATTTGTCAAATATTGCAAACGGGTACCGAGCCGGCGCAAATCTCAGTATACCTCTATCAGAAATATACACCCGAAAGGACCGCATCAACTTGCAAAAAAACGAATTGGAGGCCACCTATTATAAAACGCAGGAAATGGAACTGGTCATCGCTTCCCAGGTGGTGGAAGAATACAATATGCTGATTACCGGACAACGGCTGATGAAAATCCGGTTTGAAATGCAGCAAAAAGCTCAAAGTAACCTTGCCCAAATGGAATTGGAATATATCAGCGGAAATATAGATGGCGCTATTTACACCCGAAATGCGGAAATCTACACAATAGCCCAGTCAGAGTATGAAAATGCCAGAAGGGGCTTTATGACAGCCGCACAAAAATTGGAACTTTTACTTGGACTTCCTTTGAGTCAACTCATAAAATAGCGATGTCGATCAAACAAACATTTCTTCTTCTACTTAGGTACAAATATTGGATTGTCCTGATACCAATCGCGGTGGCATTTTTGATTTTTACCTTGGCAAAAACATTACCCCAAAAGTTCGAGTCATCTACCATTATCTTTACCAACCCCACTACCAATAAAGGGGTAAACGATGGAGGAGCCATACGTATGGATTTCTATACATCCAACAACCTATTTGATAACCTGACTTTATTAATTAAGTCAAGAGAAACGGTACAATCCGCCTCTTTAAAATTGATTGCCCTCCATTTGATTCAAAATGAACCAAATGAGGCAATTTTATCGGAAAAGGATTTTGAGGAGTTAAAAATCCACATTCCCGACGCGCTAAAATCAGCGTTAATAGTTCCTGATAATCTGGAGCAAACCTTTACTTCCATAGTGGAACATTATAGGCAATTTCCGGACTCCCCCATCGAATACTTATTGCGTGAGCACCCGCATTACAGTATTCAACATATATTAAACAACCTTTTTGTAGCCCGTAAGTCATCTTCAGACATGATGGAAGTGACCTTTCAGGCTGATGATGCCGCCATATGCTATTATACACTGCAGTTTATTACTGGAGCTTTCATGGACAGATATGCCCAGATGAAAGAGCTGGAAAATGTCAACAGTATCAAATATTTCGAAGATCAGTTGTTAATTGCCCAGACAAAATTGAGGGTAGCGGAATCTGACCTGAAAATATTCATGACTGAAAACAGAATCCTCAACTACTATGAGCAGGGTAAATACCTGGATATAGCCAAGCTCGAACACGAGCAGGATGAAGAGAGATCGACCCAATTAATGTCCGGAACCAAAGCCAACTTGGATAAACTGGAGGAATTATTTGCCAGTTTTGAAACTAGGCAGTCAGTTATTAAAAATATCAGTAGACTACAGGATGAAATCGTTGCCAGAAACCAACAGCTGTTGGGATTAAGGCTTAATCGGACCACATCGCTTCTAAGTGAGGAAATTGAAGTGGAAATCCGAGAATTTCAACGTCAGATTGAAGAGGAATCCCAAAAGCTTTTTACCAGCAGCATGTCCTTCGAGGGCCTTCAGCGAAGGGAGGCACTGGATGAATGGTTAAGGCTCAAGATTCAATATGAAGAGCAAGTGCAGGCCATCGCTGTCATGCAAAATCGAAAGGAATATTTAATTGAAAAAATAGATGAATTTGCGCCGTTAGGGGCTGAATTGAAACGTCTCGAAAGAGAGGTCGACGTCAATGAGAACCAATACTTATCGATACTTCACGGTCTGAACATGGCTTACCTTCAAAAATATGACCTTGAGATGACGTCTCCCCAAAAACTCATTGACGAACCCTTCTTTCCGAAGAAAGCCCTTCCGTCAAAAAAGCTGTTCCTCGTTGTAGGAGGTCTGATGGGTAGTGGTTTTTTTGTCATTGGGGTAGTCTTACTATCCTTCTTTATTGACCCAACAATTAAAACAGTAAAAAATGCTCAAAAATTAACTGGTTTAGTAGTGGCGGGTGGATGGAATAATGAGACTTTTCAACGTAAAGGCGTACAGATAGAGCCCCTTCGAAGACGACTGACCAACCATATCTATAATCACTTAAACCAATATATCAACCCAGATCGCGGGACAAATATTATCGTGTTTTATAGTTTGAAGCCGCAGGAAGGAAAAAGTTTTTTGATTCAGAAGATGGTTGATGAGATCTTGTTACGGAGAAAATCTGTCATCTATTTTGGTCCGTCCGATACAGGCAATCAGGTTTCACTTCCATGTGAGACCCACCTCTACGATCCAAATAAAGACTTGTATGAGATTGAAAACAACAACTGGACAAAACGTTTTTCATCAAACAATCACGATTTTATTCTCGTAGAAATGCCTGATTTCCAAGATTATCATCTGAATTATTCTTTGATAAATCAATCCCACCTCTTGATATTGGTGTTGGATTCTGAGGGAACATGGACTGCTGCCAATCAAACAACATTAGATATTCTTAAACAAACTATTCGCATACCACACTTGGCGTTGTTAAATAAACTTAGTGAAGAAGAGACAGAAGAGATTATTGGGGAAATTCCGAAAAAACGAAGTCAATTGAGAAAGCGTATTAAAAACCTACTATCCTAAGACCTACATGGAGGTGACCAAAATTAATGGGGTAATCGCCTTTGTGGGAATGCTTGTTGTGGCAACATGCTTGGCCTTCCTTGTCATATATCTCGAAATATTGGGTATAGCGGCCCTTTTTGCCCTACCTATAGGGGTCGCGTTTTTTTATTGGATTATGCAGAGGCCTTCCAATGCATTGGATCTTACCTTGATTTGTGCCTTTCTAGCTATCGGCGCAATTCGATATTTATCCTCCATCCCATTAGGTCTTTCAGTGGATTTCGCATTGATATTGGCGATAGTTTCCGCGATTTTCCACACCAAAATCAAAACCGACTTCAAAAAAATCAAAAACAGTTTGATGCTGGTAAGTATCATCTGGATGGCATATAATACAGCGGAAATTATTAATCCCGAAGCCCGTAGTATGGCAGCTTGGTTTTATGCCGTAAGAGGAACTGCCCTGTATATGATTTTGACGGTCCCCCTAACTTTACTCTATGCCAATAAGGTGAAAGACTTGGATAGATTTATCCGTTTTATTATGGTGTTTTCAGTTCTAGCCTCTCTCTGGGGACTAAGGCAATATTACATTGGCTTAGATGGTGCCGAAAACAATTGGCTGGATCAGGGCCCCAGATCTACGCATGTTCTATTTGGAAATTTACGGGTGTTCTCTTTTTTTTCAGATGCGGGACAGTTTGGAGCTGGAATTGCCCAGGCTGGATTGATGGCTGCAATTCTAGCGTTAGGTCCTTATCCTATTCGAACAAAGCTAATTTATGCTGCACTTTCGCTGTTGTTTTTCTACTTGATGATTATATCGGGAACCCGGGGATCATTGATTGTACCGGTCGGTGGTGCAATGGCATTTCTCTTCGCCTCCAAAAACTTTAAAATCATGCTGGGAGGGCTAATTGTCCTTGGCATTGTTTTTTCGTTTCTGAAATTTTCCACAATAGGCCAGGATAACTATCAAATTAGAAGGATGCGTTCGGCTTTGGACCCAAATGACGCATCGTTGAACGTTCGAAAAGAGAATCAGAAAAAATTTAAATCATACTTGCAAAACAGGCCCTTTGGCGGAGGGATTGGCACGTCCGGTTCATGGGGACAACGATTCAGTCCGGGAACATTTCTGGCTGAAACCCCCAATGATAGCTGGTATGTGAAGATATGGGCAGAAATGGGCGTGGTAGGGCTCAGTCTACACCTCAGTATCTTGTTATTTATTGCCTTGATGGCTTTGCTGAAAATTTGGAAAGTAAAAGATAGAGGTCTTAAACAAAAATTACTGGCTTTGTTTGCAGGTTATATTGGTATCATTCTGGCAAGCTATGGGAATCCCATTTTGGGTCAAATGCCAACTGGAATTGTCATTTATATGTCTTGGGCCTATTTCTTTCTCGCCCCAGAATTGGATGAAGAACTATCGGAAAAGAAACTTTTAAGCTAACATCATGGACAAACCACTTATTTCAGTCATTACGATAAATTACAACGGTCTGAAACATACTAGAGGTATGTTGGAAAGTTTTCAAAAAATCACTTATCCCAATGTTGAAATCATCGTAGTGGATAATGCTTCCAAAGAGGACCCCAGTATCCTGTTGGAAGAATTTCCGGAAATCCTCTTGGTGAAAAATCCGGTGAATGAAGGTTTTGCAGGTGGCAATAACCGGGGAATCGAAATCGCTAAAGGATCCTATTTCTTTTTGATCAACAACGATACGGTAGTATCCCCAAATGTCTTGGAAGGCCTCCTTGACCGGGCTACAAAAAGTGAACAAGTGGGATTGGTTTGTCCAAAAATCAATTACTTTGATGACGATACTATTATTCAATATGCCGGCTTTTCCAATATTAATCCGATCACCGGAAGAGGTAGCGGCATTGGATACCAAGAGAAAGATTCAGGCCAATTCCAAGATCCAAGGGTGACCTATTTGGCTCATGGTGCTGCCATGTTTATCCCTCGAAAAGTCGTGGAAGAGGTAGGCATGATGGCTGAATTGTATTTTCTTTACTATGAGGAAATGGACTACTGTGAAAGGATCAAAAAAGCTGGATATGAAATCTGGTACGAACCGAGTGCCTCTATCTTACATAAGGAATCCATGAGTGTAGGCAAAAACTCCCTGTTGAAAACTTTTTATATGAGTAGAAACCGATGGGTTTTTCTTAGAAGAAATGTAGAATGGCCCGTATTTTTACTTACCTCACTGTACTATTTCTTTATTGCCCTACCTAAAAATATCGTTATGCATCTATTCAAAGGGGAATTTAAACATGCCAGCGCATATGTAAGGGGTTTTACAAAAAGCATTTTTATCAAAGACCTGCACGATAACCCACCCCTAACCGCCAATACCCCATGAAAATCGGAATTGAAGCCCAGAGAATATTCAGGAAAAAACGACACGGAATGGACATGGTCGCTGTGGAATTAATCCGCAACCTCCAACAGTTGGATAAAGTCAATGAGTATTTTATTTTTGTCAACCAGGTGGAGGATTCCAGCTGCATTTCTGAATCTTCAAATTTTAAAATAATTCGACTTCCAGCCAGCCCCTATCCTATTTGGGAGCAGTGGTATTTGCCCCTGGCTGCAAAAAAAATCGGATTGGATATCTTACATTGTACCAGCAATACAGCACCCTTTTGGGGAAAGGTCCCGCTAGTTCTCACCCTCCACGACATCATTTATCTCGAAAAACTCAACTTTCGCTCTGGAACTTGGTACCAACGCTTGGGCAACCTTTACCGCAGGTGGAATGTCCCCCAGATTGTTCCAAAAGCCAGACGTATTTTGACTGTATCTGCATATGAACAGAAGCGGATTCAAGAACATTTTGCCGAGGAAGACCCCGAGAAGACTGTAGTCGTCCACAACGGAGTGAGCTTACATTTCCAGCCTATCCCTCCTGCCCTCCAGGAAGAGAAACGGAAAACTTACGGTCTTCCTGAAAAATTCATGCTCTTTCTGGGAAATACGGATCCGAAGAAAAATTTAAAAGGCGTCTTGGAGGCTTTGGCCATTTTAGATAGGGAAAATCAACTAGGCTTGCCTTTGGTGATGCCGGACTTTGGTGAAGAGGAATTAGTGTCGCTACTTGATTCTATGTCAGCCAATGATCTGCGATCAAAAATTCACCTTACCGGATATATACCCAATCAGGACTTGCCCGCTATCTATGCCAAAGCAGAGATTTTCTTATATCCTTCCCTTCGGGAAAGCTTTGGGCTGCCGATCTTAGAAGCCATGGCCTGCGGATGTCCGGTCATTACATCCAATACTTCCTCCATGCCGGAAATTGCAGGTGACGCTGCCGTACTTATAGATCCGTTTGACCCAAGATCCCTGGCTAATGCCATAAAACACCTGCTACTTGATACAACCAAGCGACACCAACTGATTTCCAAAGGTTTTTCTAGACCTCCAATGTTCAGCTATCGACGAGGAGCGGAAAAAATATTGGACATATATTCCTGCATTTTTAGCCAGTCTAATGAGCGATAAAAAATATTGGCTGACCAGTGGCATGTATACCATGATGCACCGGGGAATTGATTTTATTCTGGGCTTTATCGGATTTATGCTGTTGGTCCGGATTTACAGTCCGGAATCATTTGGAGTTTGGGTTTTGCTAATCACGTTGGTAGCCATCGTCGACATGGCCAGAAGTGGGTTCATCCAAAACGGAATGATAAAATTCCTGATCAACCAGTCATCGGAAAACCAGGCCAAAATACAGATGGCGTCCCTTTGGCTTAACTTTTTTCTTACCTTGGTTTTCATAGCACTGCTTTGGGTGCTCGCAGTGCCATTGGAAAAAGTTTTAAATGCTCCGGGACTTGCCGATTTACTGCGAATTTTCACTTATATACTCCCTATATTGGTCATACATACACACAACCTTGTGTTGATGCAAGCCAAATATGATTTCAAAGCTTATTTTTTAGCAGGAATAAGCAAAAGTCTTCCACTATTTTTGATCATTGCCTATTATTATCTAAACCCTGAAAAATCCCTAAGTCTCTCCGAATTGGCCTGGTATCAAAACGCAACCTTTTTGCTCGCAACACTGATGTCCTGCTATCAAGTGAGAAAATATCTGGACATAAAATGGGGCTGGCACCAAAAATGGAATCTACACATTTTTCATTTCGGAAAATTCGTGTTTGGAACCAACCTTATATCCATGCTCACAAATAGTTTGGACAAATTACTTTTAGGTGCCTTATTGTCTCCTATACAAGTAGCTTTGGCAAACACAGCGGGACGGGTGATGAATATGATTGAAATCCCTATAAATTCCATCGCTTCGATTTCCTATCCCAAGGCTTCCGAAGCCTTTGATAAGAAAATGTTGGATGAAGTAGGTAAAATCTACGAGAAAACCATCGGCATGATGCTGAGTTTGACCCTCCCCTTTTTAATTGTCAATCTCCTCTTCGCTGAATATATTGTGTTGTTTATTGCTGGTGAAGAATATCTGGATGCTGCTCCCTTCCTACGTGTAGTGGCCTTTTTGGCAGTGATCAAACCAATTGACCGACAATCGGGTGTTTTCCTGGATGCCATAGGGAAACCTTTCTTCAACATGATTATGGTTTTTGGCACATTTATCTACGGTGCCATGTTTACATGGATACTCATCAATGGAATAGGTCTGCTGGGAGCTGCGTACGGATTGATCTTGGCGGTATCTCTCACAGCTATTATTAAACAGTTGATTTTGAGGAGATTTATACCGATTCGGGCACTTCAGCCCTTCCTTTATGCGGTAATTAATTATCCGGAGTTGTACCGGGCAGGTAAGCAGAAGCTTTTCAATAAAGGTTGAATGAACTAAATCTCGACCTCAATTATCATAATCTGCGGAAATCAGCGCAATCTGCAGGCAATCCTAATTTGAGGCAAAATAGAACACGGATTTAGCGGATGACTCGGATATAGCGGATTTTTTTGGGTTGAATTAGAAGTCGACGTCAACAAAATAATCTGCGGATATCAGCGCAATCTACGGGCAATCCTACTTGGAGGCAAAATAGAACACGGGTTTAGCGGATGACTCGGATAAAGCGGGTTTTTTGGGGTTGAATTAGAAGTCGACCTCAACAAAATAATCTGCGGATATCAGCGCAATCTGCGGGCAATCCTACTTGGAGGCAAAATAGAACACGGATTTAGCGGATGACTCGGATAAAGCGGATTTTTTTGGGTTGCTTGGTTAAGCTTTTGTACCTTACGGTGATTTCGAACCAACAATTCCACTAACCATGCAGCAGCCATCCCAGTCTGAACTATTTGAAAAAATAAAATTTGACATGAATTTTTTAACGGGGTGCTTCAGACAAGTTTTGGAGGACCTTGGAGAGGAAGAGCTTACGGAAATGTTACTTCTTTTGCAACAGGGCAAAAATCCGGTCAGCCTATCCAACCCTTCGGAAAAACATATCCAAGTTTTAAGTATTTACCTCCAGTTTATGAATTTAGTGGAGGAGAATGCCTCGGTACAATTCCGAAGAAAAATTGTAAACCAGAACGGATTGGAAGCTGTAAGAGGTTCTTGGTCGGAGACATTTACCCGATGGTCGAAGCAGGGTCTCTCTCAAGACCAAATGCTCCAACTGATCAGCAAAACCAAATTAATGCCTGTACTCACTGCCCATCCAACGGAAGCAAAACGTGTTTCCATCCTAGATCTGCACCGGGACCTTTATCTAAAACTTGTCACACTGGAAAACCCAACTTTCTCCAAAGCGGAAAGAGAGATATTGACTGAAGAGGTTACTACTCTTATAGAGCGTTGGTGGAGAACAGGTGAAGTCTCTCTGGAAAAGCCGACTGTAGAGACTGAAAGGAAAAATGTGATGCACTACTTCACCAAAGTTTTCCCCGCAGCCCTTCGAAAGAGCGATCAGGTGCTAAAGCAAAGCTGGGTTCAGATGGGTTTTGATAAAAAAGAACTGTCCCATCCCGCTCGGTATCCCCGTATGGAATTCTATAGCTGGATAGGAGGCGATCGGGACGGGCATCCCCATGTCTCTGCCGAACTTACAAAGGATACCCTTCTGACGCACCGACAAGCTGCTCTTAAATTGTTGGATAAAGAATTGGCCAATTTAGCCGCCCGCATGAGCTTTTCTGAGATCAGAAATCCAGCTCCTACCGAATTTAAAGACGATATAAAAAGCAAGGCAAGCTTTTTTGGTTTGGAAGGCCATCAGGCTATATCACGAAATGAACATGAACCATGGAGGCAATTCCTAAATTTATTACGGTTGAAGTTGACCCATACTCATGTTAGGGCACAGGAAGAGGAAAATTTGGGATATCAAACAGCCGATGAGATGTCTGCAGATTTAGGGGTCCTCCGCGAAAGTTTGGAAAAAATCGGCTCTCACCACCTGATTTCGGAAATGTTGTTCCCTCTTGAACGGCAATTCAATGCTTTCGGGTTTCATTTGGCTAAACTGGATATCAGACAAAACAGTGAATTTCACGAAAAAGCACTTACTCAAATGGTGAAAGCTGTCTACCCGGAAAAAAGGCCGTATGCTGACTGGAGTGAAGCGGAACGGGTGGAATTTCTTTCTAACGAATTACAAAGCCAAAGACCCTTTGCGGTTGCGGGACATTCATTTGGTCCTGAGTCGGATAAGGTATTGGCCTGCTATCGGGTAGTATTTGAATACGTGAAAAATTTCGGCACAGCAGGCATCGGATCTTTCATTGTGAGCATGACCAGAAACTTAAGCGACCTGCTAAGCATCTATCTTTTTCACCGTGAAGTGGGCTTGGCCCAGTATTCATTTCCAGTCGTTCCCCTTTTCGAAACCATCGACGACTTACAGCATTCGGATACTGTGCTTCACCAGCTACTCTCGCATCCGCTGCATAGGCAACACCTCAATGAATTGGGGCAAGTTCAGGAAGTAATGCTGGGCTATAGTGACAGCAACAAGGATGGTGGCATCATGACAAGTCGTTGGGAGATTTACGAAGCGGAGCAGAAATTAACTGCAGTTAGCAATCAATTTAACATTCAGTTGAGATTTTTCCACGGCATCGGGGGCACGATCAGCCGGGGAGGAGGCAAGTACCACCGTTTTTTGGAAAGTATGCCACAAGGAAGTATGAGTGGGGAAATGAAATTTACCGTGCAGGGAGAAACTATCGCCCAGCAATTTGCAAACCTCCTAAATGCCACCTACAATCTGGAGATGCTTTTGTCAGGGGTAGCTTGTCAGACTGGTTATGCTATCTTTCCTCCAAAGGAAAAAAAATATCCCGCGCATGCCATGGAAGCATTATCCAATGCCTCGTTAAAAGCATACACAGACCTTATCCGCCACCCAGATTTCATCGAATTTTATGGTGACGCCACCCCTATTGACGTATTGGAGCTTAGTAAAATTGGGTCCCGACCTGCGCGACGTACAGGAACCCGCAGTTTGGGAGACCTTCGCGCCATTCCATGGGTTTTTAGCTGGAGTCAATCCAGATTCAATCTTACAGGCTGGTATGGGATGGGAAAAGCCTTAGAAATCCTGCGAACCCAGCAACCCGAGACCTACTCCTCACTTGAATCATTCTCAGATGAATGGCCCCTCCTGCGCTATATTCTTATTCAGGTGGAAACAAACCTGATGAACGCTGATCCGGAATGGATGATGGAATATGCTGCTTTAGTAAAAAACAGTCAAATCAGAGATTTTTTTACCGATCTCATTTTGGAAGAACATACAAGGGCGTTAGATGAAATAGGTCTATTACTTAGGGCAGAGAGGGCCGAACGTAGGCAAAGTCTCTTAGACAACTTGGAGCGAAGAAAACACACCTTGGGCTACCTTAATGGTCTACAAATAAGACACCTCAAAGAATGGCGCAGTATAAAAGGGACCGGCAGTGATTCGGAAGAAACCCTGATAACCAAACTTCTGGAAATAACCACGGCCTTGGCCAATGGGTTAAAAAATACGGGTTAATTGAAAAAAAATCAGTTCAACAAAACTACAGGCTATCTATTCCACCAATGTTTCAGGTGACTGAATTCATGCTTTCTTTGGGCCCATATTTCCTCCATTTCTATATTGCAAGTATGGTCGGTTACCATAAAATCTTTATTGGCCCTACGTATATTCATAAATCCAGCCAACTGACCCCAAACAAAAAGTGGAATGGTAGGTATGGCTGCCATCACGCGCATTGGGGTCCGGTTTAGCGTCAAATTTAATCCAAAGCCAGCAACAAAAATCAGGATACCTATCCCAATAGCGTAGGCCATTAGGGGTTTGATAAAAATGGCTATCCCCATCACCAGCAAAGACCCTCCCACCAAAACAACCATAGGAGGCATCAAAACCGTAATGCTGAATAAAAAAATATTCCAGTCAAGGCCTGCCAATCCCTTTCCCAACGCCTTCAAGGCCTCCCAGCTATGGCGAAAGTAGCTATTCAACCACCTGCCTCTTTGCTTGCCTATCTGCTGGGATGAACTTATTTTTTCATCAAAGATTATTGCAGCCGGTGCGTATGCAATTCTCACTCCCTGACGGACAAGTTGCAGCTGAAGCGATTTATCCTCGGACACTACCACCCCATTTGCCAATAACTCCTTCATTTCATGAGCGATGTTTTTCTGATACAGGTCCTTTTGAATAGACATGCCCGACCCGGCAATTGTCGAAGAGGCACCGAGTAGAAAAGGCACGTTTCTCACCGAATAGTCATAGTAATATTCTCCCAGAGCATCCAATGCGGCATAGGTGGTGTCAATATTTTTTGCGATTCTTTTGCCTTGGACTACAGGATAACCCGCCTGATGGTACCGATCCAAAACTTGTAAAAAATGAGCTGCAACCAAATTATCCGGATCAAAAACCACAACATGGGTGTGTTTGATATCCATTTTCTCCAAGGCATGATTTAACGATGCCACTTTACTGTTGAGGGGCGAAGTAGGGAGAAGAAGTGTAAATTTCGGATCTTGGTGTTTGATGTGTGGAGCTAATACGGAATCCGCTACCAAGTAAATGTGGAAATGGGAATACCTCTGACTGAGCAAAGATTTCACCAATGGCCAAGCAATATCTAAATCTTTATAGACCGTTATTACACAGGCAAAGTCTGAAGTGGAACCCACTATAGGAATAGGCTTGACTGGGGAAGGCAGAAGGGAAGCTAAAGCTCCAGTTGCAAATGGGAAAATCAAATAAAAACAACAGGCTGCCGCCAATATTTCTAAAATAACCAAAGCTGCTAAAAGTTTATCAGTGAATTATAGGCTGAATTTAGTATTATTGTATGGCTAATCCTTAATTTTTACGATAATTTTTGAAGAAATAACAGTATGAAATTTTCGGTCGAAATCCTTAAAAAAATTCCATTGGTCATGATCAGCATGTCACGCTGGGACGGTGATTTTTCATCAGCAGCTTGGTCATTAGCCAAAACCTTTGCCAAAAATCAGCCAGTCATTTATGTTGACTATCCATTTACACTGATAGACTATTGGAGAGAACGAAAAACACCGGCGGTGATTAAGAGAAAAAGAAGTCTCCTTTACGGAAAGGCTCCTCTGCTTCCCTTACACCAATACGGCACTAATCTCTTTGCCCTTACCCCTCCGCTGATGTTACCTGTCAACTGGCTTCCTGAAGGACGACTTTATTCGTTTTTTTCAAAATGGAATGACCGGCGATTGCTTGGTAGTATCAGCAAAGGCTTGGCCGAGTTGGGAAGTGCTGAATGTCTGTTTTTCAACTCATTTAATCCCTTATACCTTTCCTCCCTTCCTTCCAACTTCCCTGCTACAGCCTTTATTTATCAATCTAGAGATAATATTCGGGCCTTAGAACCTTACTTACGAAAGCATGGTGCCCGTTCGGAAATTGCCGCTGTGAGAAACTCACTACTCAGCATCGTAACTTCCAGGCAACTTCAAGCGGATTTGACGAATTTATCAGGTATTTCGGTTGATTATCTGCCGAATGCGGCTGACTTTGACACCTTTCGAAAAGCCTATGAGGAGAAATTGGACCTTCCAGCTGAAATGGAGGGAATAGCTCATCCCATAATCGGATACACCGGAAATATCTGCCACAGATCAGATTACGACCTTTTAGCAGCGATTTGCAAGGGGCATCCCGATAAAAATATTGTCATGGTTGGACCTAGAAATCATTGGGGAAGTACCTCCATAGACCTGGATGCCATACCCAACCTACATTTTGTAGGTCCAAAACCGCTTGAAAGGTTGCCTGAGTTTTTGGCGCATTTTGATGTTTTGATTTTGCCGTTTCTCTGCAATGAAGTGACCAAAAGTATATATCCCTTGAAAATAAATGAATACCTGGCCTCGGGAAAACCCGTTGTAGCGACACCATTTTCGGAAGATATTCTTTCGTTTGAAGGGTTAATCCGACTGGAAAAAGATCATCAAGCATTCGTTTCAGCGATTTCGGAAGAAATGGCTATGGATACACAAACGAAACAGCTTAGAAGATATGAAGAAGCATCTAAGAATACTTGGAATAACCGGGTCGCTCAAATCTGGAAATTACTGGAAGAAAAGATCAAACACTTTCGCTCTGAAAAAGAGCGGGAATAGTCCGTAGGATAATTTTAAAATCAAACCAAATGCTGAAGTTTTTGACATAATCATTATCCAAACTTAGCCGCTCATCCTCAGACATTTCCCCACGCCCTCTTTTTTCCACCTGCCAAAGGCCTGTAATTCCCGCAGGTCCCAGAAACCGTAGGGCATATTTGTCCGTGGTAATCTTTTCGGCTTCATAGAGGGGTAGCGGCCGATTGCCCACCAGAGACATGTCTCCTTTCAGCACATTCCATAGCTGAGGCAATTCATCAATGCTCGTGTTTCGAATAAACTTACCTATTCGGGTGACTCTAGGATCGTCTTTAATTTTAATGAAGGCCGCTTCTTTGTTGGTAACATTTTTTGCGTGAAATAAACGTTCACAGACTACCTTATTGTCATCATAAAGCGGTTGTAAACAACCACCACCGGCTTGTTCACAAAATTCACACAACTCTTTCACTTCCTCATCTTGAACTGCAGCTTCTTCACTTGTTGTTGTATACTGGTTAAGATGTTTCAAGTTTTGAAGATTGGCATCAGATCCGGTTTGCATGGACCTGAGTTTATAAAATTTGAAAATATTATAACCTGTTCCAACACGGTAAGAATAATAGAAAACAGGACCTTTTGATTCTAATTTGATCAATATACCAATAATCAAAAACAAAGGCGAAAGTAATAATAGAACCGCTCCAGAACCCAAGATGTCTATTAGCCTTTTTACAAAGGGGATTTTATAGGGTTTGAGACTGGGATCTGCGGTTTTAGTTTTGGAATAGGTGTGAATAGGATGCTCTATTTGAAAATCGATCCTATTTTTCAACAAATCGCCCTGAAGAGGTAAGGTAAACACATCGGTAATTTGTTCCTTCAATGAGGCTTTAATTCCTTGTGGATCGATTTTGTCCAGAATAAGGAAAAACGGGATGGACGCAAAACCCAGTTCGATGATAGTCCTTTTAAGTGTAATTCCGTGCGCATCCCGCAAACCGGAAATACTTATAATACTGGCAAAATTCAACTTCTCTTTGGTGAGGGCATGGTACAAAGAAATACCGTTTGAGAACACTGTAAGTTCATAATCATTTCCTAGGGCCTCTGTAATATCATCCAGCAGCGAACTGTTCGTAGTTACAATCGCCAGGTGGGGCAGTTGGTTTTCCATCTAAAAATCAAAGTTGTACAAGTTTGCCCATTCTTCTCAATATTGAGTTTATCCTAGCTTCCAGTTCCTTGGGATTAAAGGGCTTTACCATAAAGTCATCAGCACCTGCGTTAAGTATTAGAATCTTCTTCTCGGAGGACTCAGTGGCAGAAAGCATAATAACGGGAATGGAGGAAAAAAAACCGCTGGATCTCAAAAACACAACAAATTCTTCTCCGCTAATTTCAGGCATATTCAGATCACAAATGATCACATCCGGAATATTCCCTTCCTGCATCCAGCTTATGGCATCTGCCGGCCTATTAAACACCTGAACAAGAAACTTATCTTTAAAATAATGTTGAATTATTAGAAGAACGGACGGTTCATCGTCTATGGCTAATATTCTTAGTTTGTTACTCATTAATAGGTCGATTAATTGTAGGTGCTGCCAATCAAAAAATAAAGATACTACACTGAGAAGAAAATAATAGAATAATATTTTATTTTTTTAATCTATTTCACAAGCCAAATCACGAAATGTAAAATAAATAATCAATAAAAATCCGAATAACAAAATATTACATCTAAATTACATTTTACTATATTTAATGTACGTTTTCATTTAAACAAAAACGGCAGGTACGAAGTATCCTGCCTCTTTCCTGCCTCAATTAATAAATTAGCCTACCATGAATCTACTCCATTTCTGCAAGTGCCTGGTCAAAATAGGATATTGTTTTCTCCAAACCGACACGAAGTGGGATTTTCGGTTCCCAATCCAGCTCCTTTTTAGCCAAGTCTATGACTGGCCTCCGCTGCATGGGATCATCCTGAGGAAGCGGCATAAATTTCAGTTTACTCTTAGAATTAGTCAGCTCAATTACATTTTCCGCCAGTTCCAGCATGGTAAATTCCACCGGGTTTCCAATATTTACCGGGCCTGTAAATCCATCCCGGCTATTCATTAATTTGTGCATGCCGCTAATCAAATCATCTACATAACAAAAACTACGGGTTTGTTTACCATCACCAAAAATTGTAATATCTCTACCTTGAAGAGCTTGTACAATGAAATTACTCACTACCCTACCATCGTAAGGATTCATTCTTGGACCATAGGTGTTGAAAATCCGCATGACCTTGATATTCAGTTTATGTTGTCTATGGTAGTCAAAAAACAAGGTTTCCGCACAGCGCTTACCTTCGTCATAACACGCTCTGATTCCCGTAATACTCACACTACCCTTATACGATTCGGGCTGTGGATGTACCTCGGGGTCTCCGTATACCTCACTGGTGGACGCTTGTAAAATTTTTATTTTAAGGCGCTTAGCCAGACCTAGCATGTTGATAGCTCCTATGACACTGGTCTTGGTTGTCTGTACCGGATCAAACTGATAATGGATGGGACTGGCAGGACAGGCCAAGTTGTATATTTCATCCACTTCGACGAATAAGGGCATAGTAACATCATGCCTCATAAACTCAAAATTTTTGTTTTCCAATAAATGATGAATGTTCCTCCGTCTTCCCGTAAAAAGATTGTCAACACACAAAACCTCATTTCCTTCGCTTAAAAGTAAATCACATAGGTGGCTGCCCAAAAAACCGGCTCCTCCAGTCACTAAAATTCTTTTCATAACTAACTGATTATAAAACTATTGATATATATTGCAAATAGTGGTAAAAGAAACTGAATTTAAAATAAAAAGGAAAAGGATTTCCCGCTCCAAAAATAGGCATATTTTAAAACATACCGGATAAAGATTTTTTTTTTTTCAGGGCATACTTAAATAATTCACAAAAAAACAAAACCCAATAATGACTCAAAATATTCGTTGGGAACCCACTTATCAATGGTCCGGATACCCTGTAGAATAAAAAAATCAAGCCATTAATGTAAATGAATGGATTGTTTGGAATGAAAAACTTACTTTTACGATTAATAATACCCTAATCTTAATCCTATCACTGAAAAACTACTTGTATGAAGATCGATTACGCCATCATTTTATTTACATTTATTATCGCCATCGTGGCCATAGCCCCTGCTGTAGGTCAGGCAGGAAAAAGAGACCTGTATGAACTTCGAACTTACCACATTGAAAATGCTAAACAGGAAGGAATGATTGATGCTTACCTTAAAAACGCGTTTATTCCAGCCGCACATAGAAATGGTATCAAAGAAGTAGGGGTGTTTAAACCGATAGCGTCTGAAGCAGATGCCGGCAAAAAAATCTATGTGCTTATACCTTATCCAAATTCAAAAAGCTATTTTAACTTCCCGGGAAAACTCGCTAAGGACGATACATATCAGCAAGCGGGAAGGGATTATATCTTTGCCGCGCACAACAACCCTCCCTACAAGCGAATTGAAACAGCACTGATGCAAGGATTTACTGGCTCTCCAAGGTATAATGCTTCCGGAGTTACTGGCCCCAAAAAAGATCGGATTTATGAGTTAAGAAGTTATGAGGCTGCTACCGAGAGGTTGTATCACCAAAAAGTGAAGATGTTTAATAATGGGGAAATTGATATTTTCGACAAGTTAAATTTCAATCCTATTTTTTATGGGGAAACACTGGCTGGTGCGCAAATGCCTAACCTGATGTATTTGACGACTTTTGAAAACATGGAAAAAAGAAATGCGGGATGGGATGCGTTTCGTGTAGATCCTGATTGGGAAGCCATGAAGGACCTGGAGGAGTATAGAAATACCGTTTCCAAAAACGATACTCGCCTTTTGTATCCAGCCGAATATTCTGATTTGTAAGAGTTTAACAAATCTTATAATTTTAAAAGGGAAGGGGTCTAACTTCTTCCCTTTTAGGTTTTAGCACGCAGGTCTGTCAATGGAGGCGAATCAGATTTTTCTCCACAAGGTTATCAACTGGAACCTTA
>DATHWC010000033.1:0-9914 GCA_035460985.1 Lunatimonas sp. | reverse complement strand
ATTTTTTTCAGGAATGGCATTTAATCGGTTTTCGCCATTAACTAGTTTGAAAATATCTTTTTTTTCCAATGAAACCGGTAAACCCAAGGGACCTGAAATTTCTCCTGCGGTAGCATCAAAATAACCGCTTATCCACTTTTTTCCCAGAATACTTAACAACTCACCACCAGGTTTTTGGACTTCAAATTGTTCCGGGGAATTGCCCCAGGCTTGGAAAAGGGTATAAGCCAGCATTCCATTTTGAACAATTCGTTTTCCCAGTTGGTTAGAGAGAACATTTTCACACCAATTGAAGGTCATAAACCAATCATCCGTGACTTCGTGATCATCGAAAATCATATAGGTAGGAACATTGGCCAGTGCCCTTCGCACCTTTGGCAAGGTGGATACAAATTCAAAAAGCCGCTTAGCTTCTTTGGTATAGTTATTAAATTCCTGCGTAGGAAATTGCTCGTTACTGTCCAAAAATGGGGCTGTATAGAGTTTTTGTTCATTGGGGTAAACATCCTCAAATTCAGGAAATCCCATGTCATTCTCATTTCCTTTGATCCAAAGTACGTCCGACCAAACAAACAAGTACATAGCGCAATATTCGCCGAATGAAATAAGATGATTATCAAAATTATCGTCTGAAAAATTGGCAAAATATTTGACCAAGGGCCCTCGTTTCCTGGGAGGGGGCAAAATCCCACTCCAGGTAGCTTCTCCATTTTTAACTACAACCTCGCTGTTTTCCTGGTATTTTTTAATAGATAATTTCTTTTTAATCATTTCAGGAAAAAAGGTTTCCTGCTGGTTTTGCCCCATAAATGCCTTTTGCGATTCCATCACCATATACAGGAGAATAGTGGAAACATCATCGGCATAAATCTGGTCTCCAGTTAAAAAAAGAAAATGCGGACGATTAAAGGGCTGCTTCCAATCTTCACTAATCATTTGGTCAATGGTGGGCATAGCATCCAAGCCTTCTGCATTTGGCTTTCTGCAAGAACCATGTACAATTCTTAATGAATTTATCTCATCCGGGGATAATGAGAAAGAGGGAAGGTGTACATGGTTAACGTGTTCCGGATCCGGGTTCTCAGGTTCGTGTTCGTAGTGAATGATAAAGTCAATTGGTGCCGTAGTGCCCTCTGTTGCCAGATTAATATCAGATAAAGAGACAGATGCAGGAGGAGGGTCGGCATCGGTAAAGAATAAATTATAAAAATACAATTTCCCTGGCACCAAAGGGGGATCCCCATTTTTCACTTTCGCTGTTAGGGCTATCATATGCAGATGTTCCCCAATTCCTATGGTTAACGCCTTTCCTTCCAAGACAGTCGTTAGCGTATTTCTTAAATTCGGGAAGGGTGACAATTCATTATATTCGAGAACCCGCAACCAGACCATCCTCCTTTCCTTTAAAGCAACCCAAACCGTCACCGAATCAGCGCTAACCGCTCTTAATATGGGTCCGCATATGACAAGGGGCAAATTGGCCAATCGTTGTTGTAGTGATATGTACGCCATGGGGTTTCGTATAATGGTCCCACCAATTCTTATTTGACTATCCCGGAAGTAAGGCCTTTAGTTCAATAGCTGCTCTCACCTGTTTCTGCAACATGACTTTACTGATAAAAGCCGCATTATTCCAATCCTGGGTAAATATGGTTGGTTGGATTCCATCCAGGTATCCGTCCGGTGGAAGAGATGGAAAATGCTCCCAACTAAAATCGTTTTCTGCTGTTCCAGGTGTTGACCCCTCAGGGGTTTCATCAAGGCCAAACCGTAATTCAGTCATTCGCTCTTCGAAAATGACAAAGTAATCAGCGGCCTCTTCTTTTTTGATCGGAAATCCGATAAATACAATATCAGGAGGAATTGAACCTTCAAAAACAGGGAAAGTACGGCTAGCATTTTGATCTAAATCTGGCTTACCAGCTTTTTGCGTCACCAAATAGATCAATGTATTATTGAATTTTTGGAGCAACTCCCCCCGTATCAGTAGGACCATTTGATTTTGATCCTCCTCCTGATTATTCAATTTACCCGCTACCGGATTATCTCCTAACCGATTATTTCTCTTCCAGTTAATAAGTTTTTCAATGTCTTTATCTTCTTCCCGGGTAAGCAACCATTTTTCTATTGCGTTTTCATAGGCCTCGGCTATTTCCATTTCAACTTCATTTGGATTGGCAATGAGATAGGTTGCTTCTATTTTCGGAAGTGTATTAAAAGCTTCTCCGTATTTCTTATGGATTTGTTCCAGCAATGTTAACGCAATCTCTGTATTCCTGAATGCCAATTGCTCACTTGCATCCACAGAATAAATACTGGTATCCCAAAAACTTCTGAAATAGCTTCCCCTAAGATCTGTTGGGAATTCCCTCCACCTCAATTCAGAGGCCATTTCGTGATTTAACCCCAGCATGAAAGCTTCAATAAACCTACGGTTTGTTTGCAATAGCCCCACCGTATTTTGTGGAACCTTATCCAAGCCCGGCAAGATATATTCCTGAGACATGTCCTTTAAAAAGTGATACATGGGGCGGTGAAATTCAGGGTACCATTTTACCGGATGTAAGAGATCTTCTGATGGAGTTGGAGAAGTTTCGGTTTTTTCTATACGCCGAAAATGATTGATTCTACTTTGGATCCTGGGTTCTATTGTGATTTTTGGATTTAGGGATGAAATGGTATGTTGGACTATTTCTGCTGGCCAGATATTATTTTCAGATGCCTTTATTGTGTTGAAACTTTCTACATCAATATTATGCTGTAAATTTTTCATGCCCTCGACCATAAAACCTGAGCTTACCAATTGGGAGTTATTAACAGGTTGGAATTCTTGCTTTGTCTTCGAAATTTTTATTTTGGAGAAATACTTATTTGCTTTTACTTTAATCTGATTATTCGTGACAGTACTATTGCTGAGAAAAGCCCCTATTGTTTTGCCTGGTTGATGAGCTATTTTGTCCTGTACGGGCAAAGCCATTTTTAAGACATTATTTGGGTTCATTTTATTTATCCGCTTGTACATACAGGTAGAAACTTCTCTGCCGAATCTTCCAAGGTTGAGCTCTTGATTAATTTTTTTTACTTTACTGAACTGTTCCCAAGCAGATTTCATCAGATTTTCCTGATTTTCCTTTATAAACTCTACGCCTAATCCTGCGGCTGCGCGGTGCCGGAAATCCAGGTTTAATTCTTCCAACCATTGGTTTTTGCTTTGTGGGTCAAGTTTTATCGTTCCTCCCTCCCGGGATATATACCACTCCCCATAGACCGGAGGTGTCACCCTTAATTTGGTTTCGACTTCACCGTTTCCTTTATCAATTTTTTCTTCTCTTTTGTTAAGTAATCCCGCTAAGGCTTCTTGTTTCCTTTTGCTCAGAGTATCATTCGTGCTGTCATTATTACTATCCATTCCCCAGGGCTGATATTTGGTATCCAAGGATTTCAGAGCAGCCTCCATCTGCAATTCCAGCCCATCTTCCTCTTGCATACCGTACCCTGGATTACTGCAATCGATTGGGCGGGTACCCATATTCTCGAGATTCCTGGGCTCTAATTGACGGACCAGATTTTCAAAATCACCTGCAGTCCCCGTGCTGAATTCCCAGTCATGATAATAGGGAACTATTTTGCCGACTCCATTGGCTGGGGTTTCCCAGGTGAGCAGGGTCCTGTCTTCCGTCTCATTAAAAGTGCCCATTGCAGCCTCTGCTCCAATTTTAAATACAGGTATCAAAAAAGCATGGTATTTGGTTTTCGGCCTTAATCTTCTCGGACATAATAGTCGACAAACGGCCTTTTTGCGTGCCATTTTTAGGCTATTTTCAATATGCTCTGGAGAGGCCTCTTCGATATCCAACTGGTGTACATGTGCCCAACGCCAGGATTCTCTCAGATCTGGTAAAATAGCGTTCGGTTTTAGTTGGATTTGTGGAGGCAGTTCCTTGTTGGAATTTTGGATTTTCACAAATTCCCCTTCTTCCTGACCATTTTCCGCTTTTAACACTATCAGAGTTAACCATGGGATCCAGTTTATCTTATCGGCGGTTTGAAGGCTACTAAACCGCCATAAAATATCAGGTTCGGAAAATTCAATAAACGGAACAAGCAAGGATTCGAAATTATTGGCATTTGGAGAAGGAGCTACCCTTGAGATAATATTTTTATTTATTCCCAAAATATCTCCAGGCCCAAAAAGAGTGATTTCTTTTTCAACAATTCCTGTTTTGGTAGTATTATCCGTACTGCTGTTCGCAGAAATAGTAAGTTTTACCGGAATAATCATTCTCTTTCCGGGCACTTTATCATGCTCAGCCAGAGTGGTTAAACCTTGCCTCATGTAGGGTAGAAAATAATTTATTCTTTTTGCCATTTTATAGCTTCTTAGGTTCCACTTTTTTTTTTACCGGTTTGAAAATCAGAATAACAATTGGTCAAATTTTAATCCACTACTTCCCTCGCCTCTTCCAGCCAATACCTTTCGTCCCAGCCAGATATAGGTCCTGCCATCCGTTCCCCGAACCCTTTGCTTAGTAAGTTGCACCCTGACACCTGCACGGGGTATCGCTTCTTCCCGTATGGTCAATAAGTCGTTTTGTGCCAGATTAGAAAATGGATCAATATCTTCCGGCTCTGTATTTGATTCATTTCGCATCATCACTGCCCGGCGCAATTCTATATTGGTACCGTCTATATGAAAAGGTAAATACGGTATCCAGTTGGTAGGTACCGGAGAAGCTAAGCGAAATTGGGGCAATACTTTTTCACTTTCGTCGGTTTTTAAGAAAGGGCCGTTTAACTCTAAATGAAGTTCATATCCATTGGTGGGTTTCCCTAACCCATTGCAAACTGTATTTTCAATTCCCCAAACCATATTGGCATATTCATCCCGAAGGAAAAGCAATTCTTCTAATGGGCGTGATTCCTGATGAAATGGGGTAACCGGAGGTAGATAGAGAAATTGCTCTTCTTTTTTATACAATTCCTGATTGCTTCTTCCTCTTTCCCTTAACAAATCCGAGGGCCGTATTTTAAATGCATCCCACATTTTCAGAGGGTTGGTATTCAAAAATTGACCTGTATTTTTATCATTATTAATAACGGTTGTGATTCCAAATACATCTTTTACGGTGATGTGGTTAATCCAGCAAAGTTCTCCCAATTCCATCTCAATGGGGATCGAAAACCAATCATTATCCGAGACCAAGGAAAAATCAATGATCATTAATTTTACAAGGTCCGATTGATCTACTTCCATACCTGATAGATCCAGTTTACTATCTTCAAAAGAATACAATCGCTTGTCTGGCATTGCCGCAAAGGATACCCTTATGGGCATAAATACTTCAGAATCTTTTGTGTTTTCTGTTGGATTAATACCAATGTTAGCCCTATCGAAGGAATACCAGTCCAGGTGTCCACTTTGATAATCCGGAGCGATTAGCTCAATACCTTCCTGCCCAAGCACACTGAATTGGTGAACTAATCTTTTTGATTGCCAGGAGGATCCATCCTGTGCTGGTAAATTGAGATCCTGATACCAGTTTTTGAGCTTATGGGTAACGGTTGCCAATGGTAGAAAATCGTCTTTCGGAAACGAATTGTTTTTGATATTTTCCCATACAGTTCCACCATCCACCACATTCCCGGCCATTAGTTTGAAAAAGCTTATGGATTTTTGATCCGGTTTCCCCTCCATTTTTAGTGGAAATTCCTTCCTGAGGCTTTTAATAAAAGCGGCGGATTCAGAGGCCGGGTATTGCGCCGCAATAAGTTCTTCCAGTTTTTGTCCAATACGCACCTTACTCCGTAAATCCTTTGGTGTCAAATCCATAGCCTCTACCCTGGCTTCCAACGGAATATTTCCTATGTACTGCGGCTTTCCAGAGTTTGGGAAAGAATAGAAATTGGCCTGCTCTTTTCTATAATTGGTTTTAGCGCTAATGGGAGACCCATTATCTTCCCCCTTAAATTCCCCAAACTGCCATTGCCTTCCCAGCATCCAAAGCGGGTCAGCGATTCTCATTTCCAATCCAGCCTCATTATCCCCATCCCTGGACCTCCCTTCCAGCCGAAACTGGGGAATAAAACCGATATTCCCGTCTTCAACAGGAAATAGGTTTCTTTTTATTTTATAGTACAAACTCATACACCTGTCTTATTTGTTTCCGGGTAAATTAAACCAGTAGGTCATGGGCAACAGATATCCATATTCCTGTATCGCCTCTATATCTACCATTCTTACTTTGTATAAATCTATGGTATCATAAAGGATATCCCTGAGATCATCCTCCGACCAAAAGAAATCCCTTTCTTGAGTCGCTTTAGGATGGATTGCCAATAAAAGAGCCTGTGGAGGTTCGTTATTTGGGATATTGTAATTAAAACTTACTCCAGTGTCCATTTTTTTATTGGGAATATGCTCTGAGAATTCATCAATGAGAAACCCAAATACGGGTTTATCCGACGGGATCTTTTCTTTCGCATATAATACTGTACTCTCACAATTATCCGGATAATAGGAGCCATTTGCCAATGGATATGCCTCTCCACTATGGGGATCTGTATAAATTGGTTGCGAGATATAGTGTTTTTTCAGTAAAAGATCGATCTCTTCTTTGGATAGTGCAAGCCATGGATATTTTGACAAGGTGGGACCTTGAGCAATTTGGTAGGTATATTTATTGGATTGTCCCAGCTTTTCATTCCACACCTGATGGACCATCAACCAATCCTCAAATATTTCCATATTTTCATGCACTTGCGCAACCCCTTGCACCCAATTTTTTATGCGCTCCTGGCCCCATACCTGGTCGGCAGTGTCATCAGACGGATCACCGACCAAAAGTTGTTGCACTTGAGTATTGATTGACTGAGTGAAATTTTCAGAACCTAGCGCAGGGGGTAGGAGAATAAAAGCTTCTCCAAACAGGATTTTGACGGTCTTCTGTAAGTGGTCAAAAGCGGTATTAAATGGAAGTTGCGGATCATATTTTGAAAGCAGATCCCCGGCAGTTGTTATTTTTGCTTCTAAAGCGGTTTTCAATTTGCCGGTATCTATAGTAGTATTGGTGAGCAAGGCTGTTTTTGCAGATTCAACATCTAGGTTTGACAGTAATTTCAAACTGCTTTTTATTGTCAGGTCAGACTTGGCGATTTCTTTTAGTCGCTCTATAAGTGGCAGTAACCGATTATTTCTTATTTCATCCAGGGTTTTTCTATCATATCGGATCGCTTCGTTTTCCATCGATAAATCTTCCGATTTTAGGTAACGACATTTGCTTAGAAGTTCTTTGGCATATCGGGCTACTTCCAGAGCCTGGATCAGTGAAAAACCATTGACCTGGCCGGGTTCTGTTACCACAAATTTTGTTTCTTCTGGTAATTCTCCCCTTTTTTCCAATGCAGAATTCCTAATACGAAGTTCCAATTCTCCCGCACCATTGGATACCGTATCGTCACTTAAATACAAAAAGTCCAGGTAACTTATATCCAAGTCTGCCAGTTTGATTTCTATCCTATCTATAAGATTGTCATCCTGAATATCATGAAACTCTACCGTGCAAACTATTTTATCCATCGGCCCGAGGACTTCTTTTAGCCAATTTTCCAAATTGGGTTCGGCGAAAGCCCGGGTACTTTCAATGGGGTATTGCTCTGAGGTTGCCGCAAAAACCATAACTAGTTTATGATTAATTCCTGTTCCGGGGATCCTTGTTTTTAAGGATTCTATAGCTGGCGGTGAAATATCTCCTTTGGTAGCATCAATGGCCGCGGCTGCCTGGCTTAAATTACCCTGGGTCACTTGGTACCCAGCTTCATAAAAGAGGGTATCCAAACTGGCATCCATTGTGTCTTCCAGTTTTTCGATTTGCTTTTTCACCTGTTCCGGTAGCCTTTCCTTATTTTTAATAGCCTTTAAACCATCAATAACACTTAAATTCACAAAACCCGTCGAATTTCCGGTAGTGTTCTCATACAGTGGAAATGCCTCCCTTAGCCGATAAATTTCCTGATGTAAGTCATTGTCATGAAGGTGACGCTCCAACTGATAACCTAAAAGGGCCTCTAATTCCTGTCCTTGACGAATGCCTTCCAATAGGAATTGACTTTTTTGTAATCGATCAGAACTGAGGTTAATCGTAAAAGGGTTGCTTTCCTCCTCCTGCTTATGGGATAAAAAAGAGTTTTTAAAAACAGTAGAGGCAACTGTCTGTGCTGCCCCGGGGGTATGGATAATCCCGCCTGCTTCCCGATAGGTATCCATAAGAGAGTTCGTATTTACTAGGCTTGTATCTTTTTCCAAATCCTCAATCCAACCGTAGGCACCAAAATAGATACCTTTTTCATATTTGGCCCTACTTCGCATTTCTTCAATTCGGCGGGCAGCCAACGAGGTAATCCATGCGTCTAATCGGTAACTGTTCAGATCAACCGCCTCACCAATTGCTTTTTTCTGGGCTGCTTTTCGTTCTTCACCTACTGCAATTCCATTACTTTCATCAATGATTTGCTGGCCCAAGGTGATAAACGAGTTTTTCACTTCGTTATACTTCATTTCGTTAACCAAAGTAAAAAGAGCTGTCCCTTGCACTACCACATCATTTTCTGTGACGAGTATTTTTTTGATATTTCCGTCAAAGGGGGCTTCTACTGAAATACTTTTTGAGCCCGCACCCTGAATGGTGATTACGGAATCTCCTTTGTTAACAAATGTACCTTCCGGTTTAAGTATAGAAGAAATCTTAAAGAGCTCACTCCCAGAGGATGTGTCTCCAAGCTCCAGTTCGAATACAATGGGACGGGAATATAATTGGCAAGCATTGGTAAAGCTTCTTATCAAAAGATCTGTAAATAGGCTGAGGTCTCCCCGGTACTGAGTCAATTCATTCTCTTTCTGTTCCTTTAGCGCACTAATAAAATCCTGGAAATTGCTGAGATCTTCCTGTTCAAAGGAGAAAAAATCACTATTATTCAGTGCAGTGGAAATGCTATTTCCTTTAAGATCCATAATTATTGATTTTCCCGCCTGAAATCCTATGAGGTTTTTATTACCGTCAGTCAGGCTTAAAATAGGTGCCCGCAGCAACTGATCCACCTCCGGCGATAGTTCCTGATGGTCTAATCCCAATAAATCAGTAAGTGATAAGGTGTTCTCCCAAACTCTTGCATAATCCTCTCCCATGCTTTTGGCAAAGTCCAATATGGACTTATTGGAAGGACGATTTTTTAACCATTCGTACAATTTGCTTTTAAAGGATCTGTATTGCAGCGCCCGGATCTGATAGGAGCTGGAATTTTCCTGCATACTCAATATCTTCAAAACGTCTTCATAGCTGTCATTGCCCTTCAATCTTGGAACCCGAGCCTGATCACCTTTTGCCATCAACAGCCATTTTTTCACCATGCGGGCAAAAAGGACCGTCATTTTATCGAAAAGTTTGTCGCTTTCGCGGATGTCATTGTTTTCCGGCAAAAACACATTACTGATATTCATAACCGGAAGGATACCATAGGGTTGATTGCCTATCTTCAAAGCAGAATAAAGGCCCCTAGATTTTACATATTTTGAATAATGAAGCCATATGGCTTCATGGAATTCGCTGTCAATCCGGTTGCCAAAAAGCATAAAAAGGGGTTGAGCACCCAAAGCGAACCAACTGGCTTTTTGATATAATTCATTGAGAATAGGTGGTGTCGCATCAGCATGCTGAACATGTCTAAAATGATGGGTTTCCAGTCCCAAACTTTTGGAGAGCTGTTTTCCATTTGTCACAAAATGGATGTCCGGAACAGTTGAATTCATAGTATCCGTCTCCAGATTCAGTCCCTCTACAGCATATTCATAACTGTTGGCAACCTCAAATTCATCTCTAGCGGAATGCCCACTTTTGACGTTTTCTATGTTATTTGTTGGT
>DATHWC010000032.1:0-9508 GCA_035460985.1 Lunatimonas sp. | reverse complement strand
ATAAAATTGTACAACCCGCGCCGATAAAGCTCCGAACCGTGGTCCTGTTTGTAGACAGAAAGAATTCCCCGCCCTGAAGTGGCTCCTTCCCAAAGGCCGGAGGGCTGATAGGGTTTGGCACTGGGGCCGCCAATCTCTTTGTTCAGTAGACCGCTGCTTGCCAATATCATATCCCGGACAAATTCCGCTTTTACACGGTAACGGGGAGCTCTGGTGAGTAGTTTATTGTCCGGATCATGCTCAAGTTGCTTCGAGCTTATGGCCGCCGACTGCATATAGGTAGCCGATGTTACCAACTGTCTGACAAGCCGCTTCATGTCCCAGCCGTTTTCCCGAAGGTCTACAGCAAGCCAATCCAAAAGATCCGGGTGGCTGGGAAGCGCACCCTGCATGCCAAAGTCACCGGGAGTAGTTACAATACCTTTCCCAAATATTTCCTGCCAAATCTGATTGACAAACACCCTGGCTGTAAGTGGATTTTTCTCACTAAACATCCATTTGGAAAGCCCCAGCCTATTTTTCTCAAACTCGGGACCGAAACGGAGGATAGATTCCGGCGTGAGGGGTTCCACGGGATCCGTCGGACGGTCATAGATTCCCCTGTCCAACACGTAGGTAGGACGAATAGAATCCAGTTCACCCATCACCGATACGATCAAGTCCAAGGTGTCTTTTTTGTTAACAAAGGCAAGGATGGATTCAGCATCCTCGTTGCTGATATGCATAAAAGGTCTCTTGGCATAGGTCTCAGGACCACCAACCACAGATTCTATCCCCTTTTCCTGTATGTTGTTAAAAAAGGAATAGAGGGAGTAGTATTCCTTTTGGGAAATGGGGTCGTATTTGTGATCATGACAGCCAGCACACTCCATGGTAATTCCCATTAATGCCTTGCCAAAGGTATTTGTACGGTCAGTCACGTACATCACCCGATATTCTTCATCTACGATCCCTCCCTCTTCGGTGATTTTATGGTTGCGGTTGAATCCGGTAGCCAAAAGCTGTTCTTTGCTGGCCTCTGGCATCAGGTCACCGGCCAGCTGCCAGGTAATAAACTGGTCATAGGGCATGTTCTCGTTAAACGCATGTATCACCCAGTCCCGCCAGGGCCACTGACTCCGGTAGCTGTCGTCCTGAAAGCCGTGTGAATCGGCAAATCGGGCAATGTCCATCCAGTAAACAGCCATCTTTTCCCCGTATGCAGGGCTGGATAGTAGCTTGTCCACCAGTTTTTCATAGGCATCCGGAGAATTGTCTGCCAGAAACGCATCCATCTGCTCAACACTTGGAGGCAGTCCTGTCAGGTCCAAACTCAGCCGCTTCAGCAGAGCTTCTTTGTCCGCCCTTGGATTTGGTTTCATACCGGATTCTTCCTGCATTGCCAGTATAAAATAATCTACCTCATTGAGAGGCCAGTCAGATTGGGAGACAGCCGGTAATTCCGGCATTTCAGGTGGAACAAATGCCCAATGAGGTTCGTAGACAGCTCCCTGACGAACCCATTTTTCTATCATACGGATTTCCCTATCCGTTAGCTTCAAATTGGAGTCCGGCGGCGGCATCTGAACAGATGGATCATCAGAGATCAAACGTCGGTAGGCTTCCGATTCCTTAGGTTTTCCTGGAACTAAGGCATGCGCTCCCGGGGTCTCAGAAAGAGCTTTGTACGCCTCCTCTCCGATGTCCAGGCGCAATCCCGCCTCACGCTTATTTGCGTCAGGTCCATGACAGGCAAAGCAGTTGTCAGAAAGAATGGGACGGATATGAAAATTGTAACTGATTTGGTCGGGGATTTTCGCTGTTTCAACCCCACTATCCTCGCCAGATTTACATGATGGGAAAAGAAACATAGCCGTAGCTATCGCAGTTCCCAGTTGATACAATCGCTTATGCATAAATTCTGTGATTCCTTGATCAACCCAAGGTTCTCTTAGGCGTTTTTTGGGTATTAATTATTATTTACGGGCTAATGTAAACAAATTAAGCTGTCTTGTCCATTTAAATCCGAAAATTCTACTGAGCCTGTCAAATTATTTGTTGAGTGGAAATATAGAGGTATTAAATATAATTATTCCTAACATTTTTCCCGTCAGAAAAAAATTAAAGAAACTGGTCAACAGCATCTTCACCTGAATTGACTGCCCCTTCCATAAATCCTTGCCAATCCGCCAAGTGCTCCCCTGCAAAGTGAACGGACCGAAATGGCTTGCGTAGTACTGGCATCACCTGAGACCATTGACCGATACCATACTTTGCATAAGCTCCATACGAATAGGGATCCTTTCCCCAGTAATATTTCATGTCCGACAATACGTATTTGTTCAAGTCTCCAAAGGCTGGCTTTAAAGATTCCAACACCAACTGCCTTCTGCGCTCTGCAGGTTGGGCGTTAAGAACGTCTGCTTTGTCCCCTACTGAATAGGATATCAACACACCCTCCTTGCCGGGTTGGTCTTTAGTGCCATGATAAAAATAGTGTCCCGCATCATCTGTTACACAGTCGAAATTTTCCGTTCCCCAAAATCGCTCTGAAAACACAACGGGGAATTTTCCTATACGCGCATATTGGAGGCTGTGAAGTGCCTCGGTTAGAGAAGAAGGTAATCCCGGGTTCCAATTCATTTTAAGCACCGAGTAGGTTGGAGCTGTACATATCAATCGGTCTGCAGTAAAGGTCTTACCATCTTGACAAATTAGTGTAACACCTTGCTTCCCCTGGTTGACGGTCTGAACGGCGTGACTAAGGTGTATGTTCTCTGAACCTATAGCATCCGCCATTTTCTTGGCCAACAATCCATTTCCACCTATAATCTTAAAATCCATTTCGTTTTTGTCGCTACTTTCCGCATATTCACCCATTGCTGAATACGCTGAAACGCTGCGGATGGTCTCCCCAAAATCCGTACTATCCAGTAATTCCCGTATGTCAAGGTCCCTATCGGAAAAACCCCTCAGTGAAAGAAAACGCCACCAGTCCATCTTGTCCATTCCAGCTTTGTCTTTGGAAGAAAGCTCCTCCCAAAACGTCCGTCTTTTATCCCAAAAACTTTCCATATCATCGGAAAGCTTCCATTCATTCGCCTTCGAATATCCTCCTTGATAAATAAGATGCGTATCAAATTGATTGTTGCGCAGTTCTAAGCCAAACTCCTGACATAGTTCGATGACCCGTTCATGGGATTTCCCTACCCATTCGGCACCGAGTTCAATCACAAGATCTTTTTCTTTTAGAGGTTTGTGGGAATACACCCTTCCCCCTACCCGATTTCGGGCTTCCAATATGGTTACCCGGATGCCCTCCTTTTTCAATTTATAGGCAGCTGCCAAACCCGCGAACCCTGCCCCGATAACAAGCACATGTTTGGGCTTTTTTGGCTTTACGGGCATGGAAAAGCTTTCATTGGGTAATGCCAAGGCACCACCTAGCAAAGCGGTAGCATGAAGAAATTCTCTGCGTTTCATAAAAATAGTTAATTAAAATGTTGTCGAATATAATAATTCCATCTATTTAAACAGTATTGAATACAAAAAATAAACAGAAAAAATGTTTGGGATATGGTTAACCATTTTTTCTCTCTTAACTATTGAGCAATATTAAGTATCAAAAATCTGGAGAGGTTGAAATAATTCAGACTGGCCTACGTAAATTGACAGAGATTGGAGGCATCATTGCTACATGAGATCATCCACTGACCTTCTGAGATCTCGCTGCAGCGCAACGGGCAAGCCACTCATAATCAAAAGCGTCAATACTTCCGAAACGATCCAATCTAAATTCGGAAAAATCAAACGGGTTGACACTGCCGGCAGCTAGGGAAGCAATTCCCAGTCCTACCCCTCCAGCCACAGAAATACCCGCACCGCAGCAACCCGAAGCCACCAACAGTCCTTGTACCCCAGGAACCTCACCCAAGACTAATTGTCCATCGGGTGTGTAACCGGAAAAACCTGCCATGAAATGTCTGATTCTGGTATCGTATAATTTCGGGAAAAATCGGGCCAGTTTGGCTCCATTTTCGGCAAGGTCATCCCTTCCTTCATAGGGACTAAAAGCGTAAGCAGCGAGGTCTTTTGGTAAATCTGCGGGGGAGATTACCATGGATTTACTTTCCCGAATGCCTATGATCAGGGCTCCTGAATCCGGTCTGGTATAGGCTTGGGCATCTGGAAGCAGCACCATAGGCGAGTTGGGTGGAAAATATTCAGCCTTTTGCGTAATCCAATATTGACTGCGAACGGGCGCCATAGGAAGCCCAAATCCCGCCTGATTGGCCAATATAGGTGCCCAAACCCCTGCCGCGTCCACCACAACCGGAGCAGACATTTTCCCTTCCGAGGTGTTAATACCAACTACCCTATTTTTATCTATTAGCAACGCCCTTACTTCGATACCCTGTTTTAAAATGGCTCTCTGTTGTTGCGCACAGCGTGCAAAAAATGTCCCCAGAAGATACGGGTCACAAAATCCCTCCCCGGACATAAGGGCTATTTTCAACAAGTCGTCAGTTTTCAGCCAGGGAACTAGGTGGTTGGCTTCACCTGACGAAAGGGTTGATACTTCTCTATCAAACTCACTGCCAATTCCTTCTAATTCAACCAACGCATTCACTGTTTGTTCGCTGGCTGCCACATGTAGCATCCCGACACATTGCATTCCCAAGGATTCGTTCAAGTCCTTTTCTAAAAGAGAAATCACTTTATAGGTTTCCAAAGAAAGTGGAATATAGGACCGCTTGGGCCGCACCACGGTCATCAAGGCTGCTGCCCTGCTCGTAGCCCCACTGTTCAGTCCATTCCGTTCCAACAACACTACCTTCTTCCCGGGATTGTCACGGGAATAATAATACGCTATCGCACATCCGAATATGCCACCGCCTACTATAATCAGATCCGCCTTTTCCATGATAGTGATGCTTTTAACCTCTTACCAGGGAATTGAAAAGGTTTTGACATAAGTAAACCCTTTCATAGCTTCTATTACCCCTTCCTTGATACCTAATCCAGAGTCTTTAATTCCACCAAATGGCGATGATTCAATGCGGTATCCCGGAACCTCATTGATATTGACTGTACCTACCTGAAGTTCCTTTACAAACCGAATGGCCAATTCCATATTTTGGGTAAGTACACCCGAGGAAAGACCAAATGCGGTGCTGTTGGAAAGTGCGATGGCATCCGTAACATCCGTGAAAGTAAGAATCGGTGCCAATGGGCCAAAGGATTCCTGAACGACCATTTGCGCATCCCTCGGTACATTATCGATTACAGTAGGTTCCATTAAAGCTCCTGTCCGTTTTCCTCCCAAGAGCACATTGGCTCCTTTAGCAACCGCCTTATTCACAACATCTTCCAGGTAAATGGCTGCCGCTTCATCGATAACGGTACCTACGACCGTATCGGGATCCAAGGGATCTCCTGAAGTATAATTCTTGGCTTTTTCAAGAAATTTCTCCAAAAATTTCTCCTTTATAGATTCCTGCACCAAAATGCGTTTAACAGCTGTGCAACGTTGTCCGCTGTTTCTGAATGCACCCTCCGCAGCCAAAAAAGCAGCCTGATCCAGATCGGCATCCTCCAGGATTATTAAGGGGTCGTTACCGCCCAATTCCAAAATTAATTTCTTATATCCGACGCTATTGGCAATATGCTTACCCACAGCCACACTCCCTGTAAAGGAAACCAATTCGACCCGGGGATCTTTGACCAATTTTTCCGCCACTTCCTTGGTTGGTCCCAGTAACACACTCAGCATATAAGGAGGTAATCCAGCTTTATACAAAAGCTCCACCAATTTGATGGCCGTAAGCGGAGTTTTTTCGGAGGGCTTTAGAATTACAGGTGTCCCAGTAGCTATTGCGGGGGCTATTTTATGAATGACCTGATTTAATGGATGGTTAAATGGAGTAATTGCAACGGCCAAATTTAAAGGCTCCCTTACAGTAAAAATTTTCCTGTTCTTTCCGTTGGGGGAAATGTCACAGGAAAACACTTGGCCGTCATCCTTTAGGGATTCCATAGCGGCAAAAAGCAGCACGTCATGGGCACGTTTGGTCTCATACATCGCTTCGCGTATCGCCAAACCGGACTCCAAACTGATGGTTCTTGCAAAGTCTTCCTGGTTTTCCATCAGCAGTTGCCGTGTTTTGTCCAAAATGGTAAAACGGTCATACCTGCTTGTAACCTCACCCTTCGCCAATGCCACACTAATTGCCGCTTCCACATCATGGCTATCGGCCAACGTAACGGTGCCAACCAGTGTTCCATTATATGGACTGAAAACTTCCAACAATGAATCCGATTGGATTTTTTTTCCCGCGATATAGCTGTTTAGATGCTGCGGCTGGATGTCATATTTTTTTTCACTGCTACTCATGGCTTCTACAAGTTGGTCCCATTAATTGTGAAATCAAAAACATCAAAATTTCTTGGGTCCCCCATTGCTTTTCGCTTATAGATATCATTAAGGGGATGGGAAATCAGTAAGGGAACCATTTCTTCATAGCGGCCCCCATGCGAACGAAGGGTTCCGTCCAAGGCCTTTAGGTCGTGGTCGTTTGGTGTTTTTCCGACTACCACATCCCGGGCTGACAATACAAACAGATCTCCCGTTCGGTCTATAGGTTGCTCCAAGATGCGGCACCCGATTTCTTTGTCATATACTTCCGAAATACCGGATTGAACGGAAAGCCAGTTTTTAACTTCCGGAATAATTTCCTGATCATCAACATGGACAACCACATACGAACCCAATGCCCCGTGATGCTTGACGTAAGGGTCTGTAATGGGGCAGATTACCCGGAATCCAGAACCGAATTTTTCGGTAAGCATAGTCTCTATGTACAATACATTGGGGGTACCCTCCGCAGTAATCTTGGCATTCATTCCGTGGTCGGCAGTTGCGCCAATAATGGCACCCAGTGCAAGTAATTTACCCAATTCCCGGTCCTGATCTTCATAAAATTTTAGGGATTCTTCCGCATCCGGCGCATAGGTGTGTTGCATATAATCGGTCAAGGAGAGGTACAGAAAATCCGCCATGCCTTTTTCAATCAAAGCAACCCCGGCTCGAAGCACAAAAAGGCTGGCCTCAGGGCTGTAAATGGCGGGGGTTTGGTAACCTACTACTTTTTCCACATTTTCAATGCCATGTGTGTCCATTTTTGCCTGATTGGCTTTTTCGGCGGAAAAAGCTATTCCCCCATCAAGTTTGTAGGAAAGGATATCCCTAAGTTTTTCTTTGGCAGTGACCACAGCCACTTTTCTACCGGCATTAGCCGCTGCCGCCAAAATAGTATCCCGACGCAGATAGCTGGACGAGTTCATCATTACTTCTTCGTCTTTTTCTTTATCGTAAAAAAAATTGCCACAGATACCATGTTCCGCAGGGGTCACTCCCGTGACAATGGAAGAATTATTTACATTGGTAAAGGAAGGCAATGCCCCACGTACCATCCCCCTATATCCCTGCCTAGCTATTTTTTTAATATTCGGAAGACGATCAAAGGCCATATTGGCGTCCAAATACTCATCTGCCGATCCATCCATGCAGATAACTACAATGGGCTTGGGTGCTGGATCATAGGTTTTACCGTTTACTGTAAAGGGATTAGAATGGATGGGGTTTGACATAATAACTTCTATTTATGGTTACTAATTTCTTTAAATATCACGCTTAACCTGGATTTATTGCAAGCCGAAGTGCGAACTAATCTTTCATTTTTATCACTTTCTTAGTGAAATTTGGCTCTGTAAAGTATAAAAATGTTCGACAAAGGTAAACAATGTTTACAAATACTAAGTGGAGAAACTGGTAATTTTGCTCTGGAATGGGGATTTTTCGGCATTCAATTTTTAACCAAATTGCCCTATATTTGACTTTTATTTAAACCTAGCCTATGGAAGACTATGTCCTAATACAAATCAGTAACAAGATTAAAAACCTTCGAAAATCCAAAAATTTCACTGTACAGGATTTGGCGGACAAGGCTGGAGTTAGCAAGGGGTTAATTTCCCAGATAGAAAATAGCCGTACCATTCCCTCTCTCCTGGTTTTGATACAGATAATCAAAGCATTGGAAATTGACTTTACAGAGTTTTTCAGCGATTTATCCATGAATGAAAAAGGCTTAAACATACTTGTAAAGCGAAAAGAAGAATACGAATTCTTTGAAAAAGAGACGTCTGAGGGCTATAGCTACTACCGAATTTTCACGAAAAGCTTTGCCAATACCACCATTGACATTGTGTTGTTGGAAATAATGCCGGGGTCCACCCGTGATTACGTAACCACCGATGCCTACGAATACAAATTTATGGTTTCCGGATCTATCACCTACGACTTTAAAACCCAGCGTATTTCGCTAAATGAGGGGGATTCCATACTTTTTGACGGGAATATCGCCCATAATCCCATCAATGAGGGAACGGTTCCCGCCAAAATGTTGGTCATTTATTTTTTTAAGGGATAGAGTTAACCCATTATTTCAGAACAATTTGTTTCCCTTCTCTCGATGACTGGTAGATTCCTAGGATTAGCGCCAACGATTGCCTAGCGTCTTCACCAGTAACCATGGGCTCCCTGTCTTCCCTAACCGCATCCACCATGTCCTGCACTTGACCCAAGTGAAGTCGGAAATCGATAGCCATCGGATCGGAGGCACCGCTGCCACCAACTTCTGAAGTAGGCAATTCCCCAGTGGATCCGGAAACGTTCCAGGTCACAATTTTACCGGCTTCTAGAATAACATTTCCCTTTTCCCCATAAATTTCCAACCGTTCGGGATTGCCTGGATAAAGAGCAGTACCGCCCGTAATAGTCCCGAGAGCACCGCTCTTAAAATTTATTAATGCCGCACCCACATCTTCTCCCTCGATGTCATGGACCATTGTTCTTACCTGTCCATAAACAGCCCTTGCCTCTCCCATAATATCCAGCAACAAATCAATGGTATGAACTCCTTGATTGATCAAGGCAGCACCACCGTCACCGACAATGGTTCCTTTCCAGCTGCTACTGCTGTAATACGATGGGTCCCGATACCAATTGATGGCAGCGGTGCCCATCAGCAGTTTTCCCAAAAGGCCTTTATTTACGGCTTCTTTCAATTGAAGATATCCTGGTTTAAGCCTATTTTGAAATATCACCCCCAACTTCACACCCGCTGATTTACATACCTGAATCAACTCATCCGCACGGGCTACACTTACTTCAATAGGCTTTTCCAATAAAATATGTTTGCCAGCTTTTGCAGCCGAAATTGCGGGCTCTAGGTGATTTCCACTATGGGTGCAGATCGCTACGACGTCTATTTCCTTTCTTTGGAAAAACTTGTCCCATTCATGGTCAGCAGGGACTCCAAACTTTTTAGCTGCATCAGTTGCCCTTTCTTGTGTTGAGCTGCAAACTGCCACCAGTTCTGCATCTTCACAGGCATTAATTGCCGCTGCGTGTAATCCGGCAATAGCCCCTGTTCCGATTATTCCAAATCCCAATTTTTTCTTGCTCATA
>DATHWC010000031.1:0-28893 GCA_035460985.1 Lunatimonas sp. | reverse complement strand
TTCAGGATAAAGCAAACATCGAGCTCGTGTTTTTGCCTAACTGCCCCGTGGAGGTTCGACTCCTTCTCCTACAGCAGGTTATTTTGGGTTTATTGTTAATTGACTAAAGCTATGAGATTCTGTTTCATAGCTTTTTTTATTTGCTGGAATTTGAATTTTTTCTATCCCATAACGAATTTTTTTAGACCCAGTGTCCATGTGAGTATCGGCGGTGTTAGATACCTGGACTGCCATCTCATATCTATTTGACCTAGTTAATTTTTGCCAATAAATCAAAAATACATTACTTTTAACCAAGTAGAGTTAAAAGGTTATTTCACATGAACTCAAGAAGAAAATTTATTAGCAAGTCCCTGCATATGGGGATGGCCGGTGGTATGGCCACCTATCTGCCGGTGTTTGCTTTTGAAAACGCAACGAATATGAAAGAAAGATCAAAACTGAATAGTATTAATCTACCTTCCAATTTTGGTTTAGGCGGTGTGGCGATTGGAAATGGTTTCCGCCCTACGACGGATGAACTGGCCCAACACGCAATGGAAGGAGCCTGGGAGGCCGGCGTAAGATTTTTTGACACATCCCCCTGGTATGGCCTGGGGTTGAGTGAGCGTCGTTTTGGACGCTTTCTCCACAACAAAAAGCGGGAAGAATATATCCTTGCGACAAAAGTCGGAAGGATATTAAAAGCCGCAAAGGAAACCCCAAAGTACAACACCTGGAAGAACGCCTCTCCATTTGACTACGAATACGATTATACGGCATCCGGCATACGCCGATCGATTGAAGACAGTCTCCAACGACTAGGTATCAATAGTATTGACATCGTATTTATCCACGATCTATCTCCTGATAACGGAGACATGAAGGAAAATTGGAAAGAATACTTCAAGGTAGCCGCCGACGGTGCCATGCCTGAGTTGACCAAGATGAAAGAGGAAGGACTGATTAAAGGCTGGGGCCTAGGGGTAAATCGGATAGAACCCATTCTGGAAACCTTGAAAATCGCGGAGCCAAACATATGCCTCTCAGCCACTCAGTATTCGCTGATGTACCATGAAGACGCTCTGGAGCGGTTATTTCCTGCCTGTGAACGGAAAGGAGTGGACATCGTGGTGGGTGCCCCATTGAATGCTGGGTTTCTTGCCGGAATTGACCGCTACGACTACTGGGGAGAGATTCCTAAGGGTTTCAAAGAGAAACGGGAAAAGATAGGTGAACTAGCCAAAAAACACGGCACGGACTTAAGGACCGCCGCTCTACAGTTTTCGGCAGCCCCTGATGTTGTATCCGCAGTCATTCCAGGCACGAGGTACCCGGATCAGGCACGTGAAAACGTGGAATCCATGAAAGTGAAAATTCCGCAGGAATTCTGGGAGGAATTGGTTGAGAAAAAACTGATTTCTGAAAAAGCACCATGGCCGAAATAGTTTAGTCGGTTGTTGAATATCGTCTTCGCTTTTTATTAAAAAAAGGCTGGTTATCTTTTGACAACCAGCCTTCTCGGTTAAATTATTATAGCTTCTATCCGCAGTACTTTTATGTAATCAGTTGATTCTAATGAAAAAAAGCCTTCCAGGTTTTACTCATTTAATTTGAACAACAAACTGGTTATCAGCAAAACCTGGAAGGATAGTTAATATAGTGGATTTTGAACCAGTGAGAAATTTCTGTTCATTTCATCCAATTTTATGGGCAATAGGTAGGACCGATCCTGCCATGCCCTTTCCTGAACGTTGATAACTGTATAGGTCGGGTTTTGCGCAGTAGTATTGTCCGGTAGTAACTGATACCTTACCCTGACTCCTGTGGCATCCCCATAAACTGAGGGGGCAATCATCCATCTTCTCACATCAAAATAGCGATGGTCCTCATAAGCCAGTTCTACCCTTCTTTCATTTCTGTAACGTTCTTTTAGATCTTGTCCAGAATCAGTTACAGGAGGCATCCCTGCGCGAGCTCTGATCATATTTAGGTAAGTTCTTGCCTCGGATTCCTCCCCTAACTCTATACATGCTTCTACATAATTGAGCAATACTTCTGTATATCTCATCACTCTCCATGGCACTTCCTGTCTGAAGTACTGATGATCGACATTGGGATCAATGAATTTCTTGAGGTAATAGCCTGTGTAGGTACCATTCCAATCTTCGATGGGGCCTTGTCTGGTATCCAAACCATTGACAATATCAACCCGATTGGCAGCTGCATTGTATCTTTCCCATTGGCCTACTTGAATAATTCCTTGAGGATCAGAATCTCTCAAATTCGCAGGCCTCTGTCTCCATTGGGCACCTTCATAGAGAAACGTGGCATAAAACCTTGGGTCTCGGCTACCATAGGGATCGGCTGCATGGTTGGGATTGTTCCAGTCAAACTTGGTACCATCAGCCATCTCAAAATCATCTGCCAATTGCCCAATAGGTGTATTTCCACCCCAGTTATGATATCCATTGGGTCCATTAAATAATCCGGGATCTCCAATATCCCAGCCTTCCTGTACCCGTTGCAATAAAAACCTCACATAGATATCCTCTGAAGTTTCTTTTGATATAAACAATTGTTGGAAATTTTCAGATGGATCACCACCATTCATATGAAGTGAGTATAGTCCCAAATCCATTACTTCTCTTGCTGCATCTTTGGCGGCTCTCCATCGGCTCATTTGATCACCAGTGGTAAAACTAATAAGTTCAGGTTGGGAAAAACCCTGTGCCCATGAGGGATTATGGTATAGGTCACTCGCTGCATACAGCAACGCCCTTGCTTTCAGAGCTAACGCAGCCCCTTTGGTAGCTCTACCCATATTACTTCCAAGTTGTTGTAAGGGGAGAAGTTCAGCAGCCTTGTCTGCCTCTTCGACCACATATGCAAGCACTTCGGCATAACTTGCTCTTGGTTGTTCATAATCTTCACCCAAACCATAGGCCACTTTGATCAAAGGTACACCTCCATAGATGGATAATAAATTGTGATAGATAAATGCCCGCAAAAAATGGACCTCTCCAATAAGTCTGTTTTTTAGATTTTCATCGGCAAATTCAGCTTCACCGATTTTCTCCATAAATATGTTACAGTTTCTTATATGCCGAAATCCATTTGTCCAGGCAATCTGTTGATACCTTCTACCTGTCCAGAAATTTTCATCCCAAACACCCAAGTAACTTGGATTGACAAGACTTTTGGTAGCATTACTGGTTTCCCAATCCCATACCGCCATGGACTCATCCACTAGGCTGGACATCATTAAAGCATGGAATCCGTGAGGAACGGCAAAGTAAATGTTGTTTACAAAAGTTTCTATCAAATTTTCATCGTTCCAGACCGCAACTTCCGCATACTGGTCCAACGGCTGGCGGTCCAGGAACTCTTCACTGCAAGAACTCACCCATACTGTCAAGGCGAGCAATACTGTATAAATTGTTTTGTTGCTTTTCATCGTCTCAAAAGGTTAAGGTAAGACCACTGTTGATCACACGTTGTAGGGGATAGCTCTGTCCACTTGCGCTATCAGATTCCGGGTCAAAATTCCTCAAGTCAGGTGAATAAGTTAAAAGATTAAACCCACTGATGTAAATCCTGAAATTCTGTAACGCCAACTTGCTGGCTATAAATGATGGGAAATTATAACCCAGTTCCAGATTTTTTAACCTAACATAATCTGTACTGTTAAGCCAGAATGTGTTTCGCTGATTCATCCAATATTCATCAGTCCTGTTGAAAGTGCGTGGAAAATTCGCATTACTGTTCTCCGGCGTCCACCGGTTGTCGGCAAAATCTTTTAAATAATTGCCAATTTCTCCGGATTCCGTGCTGACATATCGTACAGCGCCTGTAGCTCCCTGAAATAAAATGGATAAATCAAATCCTTTCCATTGCGCACTCATATTCAGCCCTCCGGTAAATCTGGGTATATTGTTGCGATCATTCCTTACCATGTCTAATCCATCTAATACACCATCTCCATTGACATCTTCAAAAATGACATCTCCCGGTCTTGCACCCGGCCAATGGGGAGTTGCATCTATTTGTGCCTGATCCCGGAAGATTCCTACTGACTGATAGTAAAGATCCTGGTTGGGATTAAATGGATTGGTAGGGATGGGCCGGCCAGTGGTTTGTTGATATTGAGGAGCTCCTGGAGATTCATCCCAAAATTCCACCCTGTTTAACGCATAACCTGCGTTGGCAGAAATCTGATAGGTGAAATCACCTGCGTTTCCATTATAGGTAGTGATGAATTCGTAGCCTCTGTTGGATACCTCACCGATATTTTCCCGGGGAAGGGTCAATCCTGTAGACACCGGAATCGAAGCATTTCTCCACCAAAGGATCTGTGAGCGATAATTGTAGAATACATCAGCTTCTACAGTAAGGCGACTGTTGAAGAAACCCAGCTCTACACCAAAATTATATTGGTCGGCCACCTCCCAAGTTACATTTGGATTTGGTATCCTGAGTTCTCTGAGCGCTTGGTTTTCCTGATCAACACCAAAGATATAAGGGATATTTCCAAAGCCATAAGACGCTAGGTATTGCCATTCATCGATCCGGTCATTTCCTGTCTGTCCATAAGATGCCCTGATTTTAAAGTGGTCGGCATTGGGCATGTTTCTTTTCCAGAAATCTTCCTCCGATACCCTCCATCCGACAGAAATTCCCGGAAAAAACCCAAACCTGCTACCTTGTGGGAAAATGTAAGATCCGTCATACCTCCATACAAACTCTGCGAGGTATTTTTCCTGAAACTCATAATTGAACCTGCCAAAATAATTAAACCGTGCATTTTGGTAGGCAGATCCACCATTGTCTCTTTCTGCATTTCCGCCCGCAAACATCTGATCCACCGCAGTAGAAACAAAAAAGCGACGGAAGGCATTTAGCGTATTACCATATCCAGTTCGGGATTCCATACCTACCATTAACCTCATGGTGTGGTCATCTTGAAAGGTACGGTTGTAATTAAGCATCCCATTGACAAGTAACTGCCTGTCTGCGCCCATGTTTTCAGTCAGCCTGGGGTCATTGAAGCCCCTTTGTCCTCTGACCAATTCAGGTGTTCCGTCTGCTCCAAGCGTATTTCCATCCCATGAGTAAAGAAACCAAGGCGTTTCGAATCGCTTTTGCATCCTAAACGTCTGGTCCAAACCTACGTTTCCATTAAAGGAAAGACCTTCTACCCAAGGTGCATCGATATTCAGCCGCAATGTACTTTGCAAATTGTACATATTGGTCTGATCATAGCCGGTGGCATCTGTGGTGATGACAGAGGGGTTGTCTCCATACTCAATATCCGGTCCGGGACTGCCATCAGGCCAGTAAGCATGCATATTTGGTTTACCCCTCATGATCATCCTAAATATGTTACCGGCTGAACGGGTAGGAAAGTTTCTTACCTCCTGTCGACCTGCCACATCAAAACCGATTTTTATATAATCATTTATTTTTCCGTCCAGGTTACTTCTGAAATCATACTGGTCGTATCGGGTGGCACTGTTATAATAATAACCATCTTGGCCTTTAGCACCAAACATGACGAAATAATTTATACTTTCATTTCCCCCAGAAGCTGTTACGGTATGGTAACTTTGAGGTGCCCATGGCCTAAGCACCTCTCCAAACCAATCTGTATCTGGATGTAACCAGGGATCTGTTCCTTCCCTAAAATTGTTAATTTCCTGATCCGTAAACCTCACCGGCCTATTTCTGTACATATCGATCTCATTGAGCATGGTGAGGTACTGTTCAGCATTTGCCATTTCAGGAAGCACAGTGGGTTGATTCCAGCCAAGATTGGAGTTGATTTCAATGATTGCTTTTCCGCTTTTTCCTCTTTTTGTTGTAACCAGTATTACCCCATTAGCCGCTTGGGCACCATAAATAGCGGCAGAAGCGTCTTTTAAAACCGTTATGCTTTCCACACTATTTGGGTCGATTCTGGCCAATGACCTGCCAGGAATGCCGTCCACTACTATCAATGCGCCGTTGTTACCCAAGGTGTTGGTCCCCCTTATCCTAATGGTGGAATCGTCATTTCCGGGTTCCCCGCTTCTAGTCACGGAACTCAAACCGGGAAGCCTACCCACCAAGCTATTGCTGACATTGGTGACCGGAGCTGTTCTGATAGCATCACCTCCCACCGACGACACCGATCCGGTAAAAGTGACTTTGCGTTGTTCACCATACCCTACCACTACCACTTCTTCCAGAGACCTCGAATCCATAATCATTCGGATGGTTAGCGTAGTGGCGGAACCTACTGTGACTTTCTGGGTTTCAAAACCAACAAATGAAATCACTAAAACGGCCCCCTGCTCTACATCGAGAGAGAATTTACCATCAACATCGGTAACCGTCCCTACGGTTGTCCCTTCTACTATTACAGTAGCACCGGGGAGAGATTCCCCGGATTCATCGGTTACTACCCCTGTTATTGGAAACACGGCAGCTTCTTGTAACACTTCAACGGCTGCTTCCTCAACTATAGGTTGCCCCTTTACTCTGACGTGAATGTTATTGTTAACCTGTCGAAACTCAAGTTTTGTTAGTGTCGAAATGTCCTGAAGGATTTCATACATGCTTTTTGTCTCATCATCCTCAATAGTAATGGGTGCAAGCTGTTTCAAGTCTTCGCCAGAGTATATGAAATTGAAACCAGATACTTTTTCAATACGGGAAAATGCCCTCTCCACTTTGGTATTGTGGAACTTTACACTGATCATTACTTCCTCAATGGTCTTTATCTGAGCATGTGTGTCGTTTGCAAATAACAAGCCTACTGACACCAACTGAACTAAGAAAACATAAGTAAACAACTTAGCCAAATGAATGGCTAACGGTATAGGATTTTTCATATCTCTACATTTTTTGATTGGGTATATATTTTGGGATGCACTGGCGGGGTTTCCCGCCGGGATTATTAAAATAATAGTAACATATTTTAATAGTCCATGTCAAATATTCTTTGGGCATTTATTCGATATTGGCTTTCTTCCATAGGCAATTGATTTTGGGTTATAAGGTTAATTGTTGAACTTTATATTTACATCATTTTGATGGATTGAAAATTTGAAACCGGCTACATAGCTTAGTCCATAAAGGACATTTTTCAAAGTTTCATCCTCAAATTTACCGGAGAAGGTTACTTTGCTTTTAGGCCGGTTGAAAATATGAATTTTAACACCATACCAGTTTTCCAGCAAGAAAATGGCTTCATCTAATGGCGTTTCTTTAAACAAAATCTGCTTTATTGTCCAACTAAGAATTAAATCTTTATCGAAGTCTGTTACCTGTAAGGTCTCCTTTCCCAATTGTGCCATCTGACCCGGAACCAACAAAACGGAGGGCTTTTCGCCTTCACTGTCTTCTATTAATACCTTACCGGAAACCAGTGCGATATCCATATTTGATGTGTTATAGGCTTTTATATTAAAAGAGGTACCTAAAGCTACGGCATTAACCTGGCCTACGTTTACGATAAAGGGTCGAATAGAATCCTCCGCCACATCAAAAAATGCCTCCCCTTCCAAAAAGACCTCTCTTTTGTCCAAGTCAAACTGCTTCCGAAATTTCAGTTTACTGTTGGAATTTAGGATTATTTTGGACCCATCAGAAAGCATGAGGTTCGATTTTACCCCCGGAGGTGTAATCCGCTCTACATAAGTTTTCGGTTCAGATATTACTAAATTTTCATCCTCCTCTACCGGGCCAAATAAATAGAGAGACGTCAGACATACGATAAAGAAACAGGCCACTCCCCACCAAAAGCCCAAATTGATGACGGGAGCTCTGCTTGACTTCTTGCCTAGGGTACTTTTTGAATCGAGAGGAACCACCTTGTAATCAAATGACGTTTCCACATCCAGATTTCGCTCTATTTGTTCCCAGATTTCAGATATTAATTTATTATCTATTTGATGGCTTTTAATTGATAGGTTAAAGATAATTTCTCTAGCCTTTTCCGCCGCTTCGTACTGATGTGGATTTTTCGACAGAAGCTCTTCCCATTCAATTTTGGTTTCTGCATCGGGATTTACCACCCACCTCCTAAAGGAAGGGTCCATAACAAAATCTTCAGCTGTATATTTGGCGATATCCATTCTTCAAAAACCTAATACATATGAGCAGGTTTTTACTAAAATCTATCCTCGTGATTTTAAAAAAAAAATAATATTTATCGTTGTCAAAATAAAAATGACCAGCATTTGAGAAATTCGCAAAATAACACTGAAATATCACCAAATTTGAAATGGATTTTGACAAATTAATTCAGCCCCAAAGTTATCTTACAGACTTTTCTTTAACCCTGAAATGGCTTTCCAGACCAGCGTGTAGACTGACTGAACGTTGATTTTCATAATCTCAGCGATTTGCTCATAGCTAAAACTATCAAAAAAATAATACCGGATGACCTCTCTTTGGCGTGCAGGCAATTTATCGATGGCGTTGGATAATTTAAAACTTCTTTCTTGATCAATTTGACTTCTGATCAAATCACTTTCGGCAGATTCTAAAAAATGCAAAACGTCATATTTTTCCGATTTTAATAATCCCCTGTTCATTTTGGAGGCTTCTATTTGCCTACAAATTTTGTGGCTTAAACATTTAAAAAGATACAACTTAAAATTATCGATCTTTTTGATCGAATTCCTGTATTTCCAAAGGTCCAAAAAAACATCCTGAATACAGTCCTTTACGAAGTCTTCGTCTGAAACAATGGATTTACCCAATGAAAAAAGTTGGGGAATATATTTCTTGTAAATTGCTTCTAATCCGGTACGTTCATTATTTCTGATTTTTTGCCAATTTTCAAAATCATCACATACTTGTTCCGTTCGAAGTTGTTGTAAACTTTTTTCCATTTTTGCTATTTTGGGTTGGACACTAAAGTAGGGATATAAAGTTTACAATAAAATACATTATGACATTTATTATTCTAAATTTTCCGGCACTATAAAAAGATAAATGGCACTAAACCAAATCATCAATAGATTCTTGGTCTTAGAGGATGAGGCCCTTCGTTTAGAGGCAACCTTAACACATACTTCCTACCCAAATACTAAGCTATATCTATTTTATTTTCCTTATTCACTAGCCAAACCGCTGCTGAAAATCCTTTTTATAGGACATAGGCGTGACCCCTATCCGGTCCTTAAACTGCCGGTTGAAATTGGAAAGGGTGTTAAAGCCGCTTTCATAGCATACTTCACTGATATTAATCCTTTCCTCATGAAGCAGTTTGCAGGCATGACTGATCCTTACGTCAGAGAGAAAATCTGAAAAAGATTTATTCATACGGGACTTGAAATAGCGGCTAAAGGAACTTACTGTCATATTCGAAAGTGTAGCCACATCTTCCAACCGTATTCCCTCCCTGAAATGGTCCATTACGTAATCATAGACCTGACTCATCCGGTCTTCTTCCGAAGCTTTGCTCATGTTAGTATAGCCAGCCTGAACAATGGGGTGGCAATCCTTGGAAACGACCATCAACTGCAAAATTCTTAACAGGTGAATAATACTTTCCAGTCCCTTCAAGGTCAGCAACCTTTTCATCATGGGTCGGATCACGCGGTTGGTTTCCCCATTTACTTCCAATCCCCTCACCGAACGTTGCAACAGATGCTTTAACCCCTCAAATTCTTCCTTTTCAAGTAATCCCTCACCTATGAAATCAGCTGAGAAATAGACCACAATACCATGTGTCTTTAATTTTTGGGATTTATGGAAATATTCCTGATCATTTCGCCATAGGTGCGGTAGATTTGGCCCTGTAAAGACCAGGTCATTCTCCCTAAAAGGTTTCATAGTATCTCCCACAAACCGGGTTCCCCTACCCTCCAGCACCAAAAACAGCTGGTATTCGGGATGGAAATGCCAATTGGAATCAAAGGAAGGGGCTATCAAGTCCCTCACGACAAATGCCATGTGGTCTGGAATTTTCGATTTTTGAAACGGTTTGTTCACATCATTCTCATATTATGCGTTAAAAATAGTAATTTTTTCATTATCGTGATAAAATACAGTCAGAATTTGGCAAAATACAGTGAGAAACATTCATCAATAATTATCATCTTTACACTTATTATACTAAATTAACGCATGCTCAATAAACTCAAAAAAATGAAACAACTCGGTTTTATATTAATCTTCGCAGTGTTGTTTGCCGCTTGTGGAGACAAAGCCACCCGTTTTGGACTATCGGATGGTCCCCGGAGGATAGAGATCCTTTTTCTGGGACACGACAGTCAGCACCACAATTCCGAAAAGTTGATGCCCATGCTCGCCATGCCGCTTTTCCAAAAAGGAATCAACCTTACCTATACCTCGGATCCAAATGATCTAAACGACAACAACCTGGCTCTTTATGACGGCGTAATGATCTATGCCAATCACGATGAAATTACCTCCGAGCAGGAAAAAGCCCTGAAATCATATGTGGAAGGTGGAAAAGCTTTTATACCCCTACACAGTGCATCCTTTTGCTTCCGCAATTCAGACTGGTTCGTGGAAACTGTAGGCGGCCAGTTCAAATCCCATGGCGTGGGAGACTTTACTGTTGATATTATTGACCCCTCCCACCAGATTATGCAGGGAGTCAATGAATTTGAGACTTGGGATGAAACGTACGTTCACAGTAAGCTGAACCCTGATATGACCGTCCTGATGGAACGGGTAGAGGGAGACCATCGGGAGCCCTGGACATGGGTTCGTGAGCAGGGAAAAGGAAGGGTGTTTTACACCGCTTACGGCCATGATGAGCGCACCTGGGGCAAAGCGGATTTTCATACTTTAGTTGCCAATGGCGTTTATTGGGCTGTGGGTGAAAAGGTGGTGCAACAAGTGAAGGATTACAATATTCCCGTGCCGGTATTCAGCGAGGCTGAAATCCCCAATTATGAAAGAAGGGATCCAGCTCCAAAATTCCAGCATCCCCTTTCACCGGAAGAGTCTATGAAACTGGTACAAATACCGGGTGGCTTCGAGTTGCAGTTGTTCGCCTCCGAGCCAGACATTATCAACCCCATGGCAATGGCGTGGGACGATCAGGGCAGGCTTTATGTCATTGAGACAACAGACTACCCGAACGAAGTGAGAAAAGATGGCGGTAGTGACCTGATTAAGGTTTTAGAGGATACTGATGGAGACGGTAAGGCAGATAAAATTACCGTTTTTGCGGATAATTTAAATATTCCGACTAGTATGGTCTGGGTCAATGGCGGTCTATTGGTTTCCATGGCACCCGATTTTGTTTTTTTCAAAGATACCAACGGAGATGGCAAAGCCGACTTGCGGGAAACCGTTATTACCGGCTGGGGTAAAAGCGATACCCATGCAGGTCCATCCAACCTGATGTACGGATTTGACAACAAGGTTTGGGGAGTATTGGGTTATTCCGGATTCAATGGAGAAATCGATGGCAAACCCTTTAATTTCAGTCAGGGGGTCTATCGGTTTAGGCCGGATGGTACTGATTTTGAGTTCTTGGGCAACACCAGCAACAATACCTGGGGTTTAGGGTTTTCAGAGGAATTTGACGTGTTTATCTCCACAGCAAACGGGCAACACAGTGTCTATTTAGCTATGGATAATAAATATGTTAGAAGACCGATTCAGGGCGGTTCGGTAAACGCAGCCCACGGAATTGACACCCATTATGACATGCCCCACTTAACACCTTATTTACGGCAGGTTGACTGGCATGGAAGTTATACAGCGGCAGCCGGTCACCACCTTTATACTGCAAGAAGTTTCCCTAAATCGTACTGGAATAAAGTTGCTTTTGTCGCGGAACCTACTGGAAGGGTCCTACACAGGGCAATTATCGACAAAGACGGTTCTGGATTCAGGGAAAGAAACGGGTTTAATATTCTAGCCAGTTCAGACGAGTGGTTCTCACCGGTACATGCGGAGGTTGGCCCTGATGGAGCCTTGTGGATTGCAGATTGGTATAACTTTATCATACAGCACAATCCTACCCCCCAGGGTTTTGAAAATGGGGAGGGCAATGCATATATTAATCCCCTACGTGATTCAGAACACGGAAGGATCTACCGCTTAGTTTATAAGGGTGCTCCTGATTACAAACCGTTTAAAATTGATCCTACAAGCAATAAGGACCTAATCTCAGGGTTGAAAAGCGACAACATGTTCTGGAGAAGAACTGCGCAACGATTAATTGTTGAAAACCAAAATAAAGAAATTGTTGATGAACTGTTGAAATTGATTGACAACAATTCGGTCGATGAAATTGGTTTAAACAGTCCCGCCGTGCATGCTTTGTGGGCACTTCATGGTTTGGGTATGCTTGACGGATCCAATGATAAGGTAAACCGGGTAGTTTATAAGGCCTTAAATCATACAGCAGCCGGGGTAAGGAAAAATGCGGTACATGTTTTACCACGTACCGAAGCCGGCGCTCAAGCCATATTGGACGCCAACCTGATAAATGATCCCGACTTAAACACCAGAAAATCAGCATTGTTAGCTGTTGCTGATATGCCACCCACTGCGACATTAGGTAAAGCCTTACTTGATGCCAGCCTTTTGGAGGAAAATAATACCGATGACTACCTTCCCCAAGCTCTGTTTGCTGCCGTTTTGGCCCATCCACAATCTTTTGAAGATCAAGTAAAACAGGTAGCACAAATTACAAAACCGGACTCGTTGCTAAATCTTGCAGAACGTGTTTCAAAAAGTCTGGTTCAGGAGCAATATAGCCTTGACCGAAGAGCAGGTATTCCTTTTCCTCCTGCAATTGAAAACAAGGAGATACACTTAAAAGCTACTATCAGCAAAGCCGGTGATGAGGCATTGGAAGGTATAATTGTGGCACAGGGAACTACCGACAATGGCTATAGCCTGTATGTACAGAATAATGCTGTACATTGGTTGGTAAAGCAAGATGGAAAGTCATTTAAAATTGATTCAAAGGGCAACTTGCCTTCACAGCAGTTTGTCGTTCAGGCCAATCTTCTGAAAGATGGGTCAATGAATTTGCTGATAGACGAAAAAACAGTCGCTACCACAAACGCTAATGGCCTTTTTACAACTGCTCTTGCATCAGATCGAGTACGTATCGGAAATGATAATCAAGGAGATAAGCAGGTAGGTGACTATCCGAGACCATTTTGGTTTAGAGGCCGCATGAATGCCCGTGAGTCGTACTTGAGATTGCTTCAACCTTCAGGTGAGGAACAGAGTGTCACCTTAAGCCAAGAGTCCGTTCAAGAAGGTGCCGCCGCTGGTTCAGTCACCGTCAAAATGGGTGTCATCCAACATGAAATGAAATTTAACAAACCAACCTTTACCGTAAAGGCAGGGTATGAAGTGACGATTGACTTTGAAAATACAGACTTCATGCAGCATAACCTGGTAATCGCCATGCCCGGAACCATGGAAAAAGTAGGGGCTGCCGCAGATGCGTTAGCCAGGGATCCAAAAGGAGCCGACATGAATTACGTTCCTAAGATGCCTGAAATAATTGCGGCAACCCGTCTGGTTGATCCCGAATCCAGTGAATCACTTGTATTTCGGGCACCCACTACTCCAGGGGAATATGTATACATATGTACAGTACCCGGCCACTGGAGAATCATGAACGGAATCATGATTGTGGAATAGCACTTGTAAACTTTAAAAATTTCACATCGACCCAACTTAATTTTGTGTTTGGGTCGATTTACCCAATAATTATACCATGAGTTTAAACGTAACTTTTGGAGTCACGACGTGGCTTTGGACATCTCCCTTCAAATCAGACACCCCAACCCTATTTGAAAAAATTAAAGGTATGGGATTTGACGCTGTTGAAATTCCGGTAGAGGATCCTGACCTTATCGATGTGGCAGGAGTTCAGAATGCTTTGAGGCAGCATGATCTTAAGCCAGTAATTTGTGGGGCCTTTGGTCCATCCCGAGACCTGACTCACGATGACCCATCATTCCATCAAACTAGCTTTGACTATATCCAAAAATGCTTCGAAATCAGTGCCGCATTAGGCGCCAAGTTTGTAGCAGGACCCATGTACTCTGCAGTGGGCAAAGCAAGACTGCTTTCTTCTGAACAAAAAAAAGTGGAATGGGACAGGGCGGTCAAAAATTTACACATCGTATGCAAAATGGCCGCATCCGCAGGTCAGGAAATTGCACTCGAACCTTTAAACCGCTTTGAAACAGACTTGATCAACAACGCCGCTGATTTGATGCAGCTAATACACGATATCAATCACCCGGCAGCCAAAGTTTTGCTGGACGGATTTCACATGAATATCGAGGAAAGAAGTATCGAAGAGGCCATTTCATTGGTGGGAGAGAAACTTATCCATGTGCAGGTTTCTGAAAATTACCGCGGAACACCAGGTACGGGACAAACCCGTTGGGAGGATTACCGCCGGGGGTTGGAAAAAATCAACTACCAAGGGACTATATCAATCGAAAGTTTTACCCCTGAAATCAAAGAATTGGCGGGTGCTGTCTGTATATGGAGACCTTTGGCTGAAAGCCAAGATGACTTTGCATCGGAAGGATTGAAGTTCCTAAAAGAATGGGCTTCTTGATCAACATAATCAGTTTTAGAGTAATCAACAATACACATATACTATGAACGACAAAAAAATAAACATAGCCATCATAGGACTTGGTTTTGGAGCGGAATTTATTCCCATCTACCAAAAACACCCGCTGGCTAATATGTATGCCATCTGTCAACGAAACGAGGATAAACTCAATGAAATCGGCGATGCTTTTGGCATCGAAAAAAGATATACCGACTATGACGAGTTGTTGAAGGATCCAAATATCGACGCAGTTCATATTAATACCCCCATTCAGGCCCATGCGGAGCAGTCGTTAAAAGCACTGCGCGCTGGAAAACATGTTGCCTGTACCGTTCCTATGGCTACCACAGTCGAGGAATGCAGGCAAATAGTAGAAGAGACGGAGAAATCGGACCTTACCTACATGATGATGGAAACGGTCATTTACAGTCGTGAATTCCTCTTTGTCAAGGATATGTATGAAAAAGGTGAAATGGGTAAGCTCCAATTCTTGAGAGCCAGCCATCAACAGGAAATGGCCGGATGGCCTGGGTATTGGGAAGGCTTGCCACCCATGCACTATGCCACCCACTGTGTGGGTCCCGTACTTGCTCTTCCGAAGGCACAGGCAGAGTATGTCTCCTGCTTTGGGTCCGGAAGAATTGATGAAAACCTGATCGAAAAATACGGGTCTCCCTTTGCCATTGAAACCTGTCATATCAAGTTGAAGGATTCCGACTTGGCTGCCGAAGTAACCCGGTCTCTTTTCAATACGGCAAGACAGTATAGGGAAAGTTTCGATGCCTATGGTTCTAAAAAATCATTTGAGTGGACGCTTATCGAGCATGAGGATAGCGTGATCCATACCGGTGAGGAGCCCGAAAAAGTGAAAATCCCTGATTTTGCCCACTTACTGCCAGAAGAGATCGCATCGTTTACCACGGCGGGAGTTTATGATTCGGACGACAACCAGCATCTTTCCTTTATTCAGGGTGCCGGACATGGAGGTTCCCACCCCCATTTGGTACATGAGTTTCTTTCAGCACTTGACGAAGGCAGAGCTCCTTATCCCGACGCAAGACAGTCAGCAAACATAACTTGTGTAGGGATCCTGGCACATGAATCAGCCATGAAGGGTGGGGAAATCATTCCGCTCCCGGACTTCACATTTAAAAAATAACTGGAATTAACGCGGCGACAGTTGCCCATGAAGCCGTTATCAACCTATTGACCTACCTAACCAATCCCAAACAGCGGCAGAAATTCTGCCGTTGTTTTTTTTCCAAAATATTAGGTATATGGGTATTGAGAATTTCAAAGAATTAGCTTTCATCCTAACCCTTTGTCCTTCATTGAAAAAATCTTTTTGGCATTCTTGTTGCCTACAGTGTCAGCACTTATTTTTACTTAAATCTTCACAGACATCAATTGATTGATACAATCGATTTTATAATTAGCTCTAAATATGGAGGACAAAGAATTAGAAGAAATCAAAAAGGATGAAAAAGTACAACGGGCATTGTACGAGAATGCAATCAACTTGCCAAAGGATAGTTCTGAAACCATAAAAAAGGAGGCTCCTATTCTGGGAGCTACAGCTCTATTATTTGTTGGATGTGCGGTTTTCTATTTTTTGTTAGCTAGGGACTATTTACCAATACCGGCCAATTACATACCTGTAGTGCAAAAAATCGTGTTAGCGATAATGTTTGTTAGTTTAGTGTTAACGGCTAACCGACTTTTAAAAAAAATTGTCACTCGGAAAGTTGGAAATGAGACTACCGTATTCAATTTTAACCGTATTACAGATTTATTTGCCGCCATCCTGGTATTTCTAATTATTCTTTCATTGCTTTTTGCCAATTGGTACGCCGCAATGGTATCTTTTGGGATTGTATCCCTTATATTGGGATTGGCCTTGCAAAATCCCCTCACAAGTTTTTTTGGATGGATATACCTACTTATCCGAAAGCCATATGATGTTGGAGACAGAATACGGATTGGCAACGTATATGGCGATGTAATAAACGTAAGTTATATTGACACCACCCTATGGGAGTTTAATGGAGATTACCTATCTGGAGACCATCCCAGTGGCCGGATAATTCGGTTTGCAAATTCCAAAGTTTTCAATGAGTATATTTACAATTACTCCTGGCCATTGTTCCCATTTATTTGGAATGAGCTTAATTTTTACTTGTCCCATGGAAGTGATTTTAAATTTGTGACAGATACTGTGCAACGTATCGCTGAGCGAGAGATTGGAAAAGCTATGGTGAGACGGGTGGCAAGGTTTAAAAAAATATTGGCAGAGACTCCTGTTGATGCACTGGATGTGAATGAATATCCAGCGGTGATCCTCCGCGCGCACTCCAATACTTGGATAGAAGTTACTTTACGCTATCTGGTAGAACCCAAGAAATCAGGCCAAGTCAGAGGAAAATTAGTCGAAGTGATTATGGCTGAATTAAAAAGATATCCGGATAAAGCTATTTTTCCAACAAACAAATAGCATTTAGCGTTGTTCTTTAAAACCGCTGCAACCAATTAATTCTCTCCAATCTTTTTTACACGAAAATTACCTAATATGAATTTTGCCCTTTCATTATATTCGGCGCGATGATTTTCCCATATTTCAACATTAGAGTTAGAACTGACGCTGTCTAACGTCACTTGATTTAGGTTTGTTGTATTTTGATTTGAATAGGGGAAACTATCCGTTGAATTCCTCCATTCAGTAAGATCCATCCTTTCACAACTGAAAATGATCAACATGACTAAAACAATATCAGGAATAAACATTAAATGCTTTTTCATTGCGGCGGCAGTGTTAGTAAATATAAAGTTATCAATAATACGAATAAATAACCACTTTTGTCCTGAAAAATCTGTATTTTTTATTTAAAATAATGATTTTCATTTTTGTCATTAGTTAATTATTGGCCCAATAATGGACTATGATGTAAATAATATGCCGATAAATATCCTAAATATAAAATATTAGTTGGTTTATTTTTATATGACAAATTAAAAATAGTTATTTTACGGTTTTGGTGCTTTTCAATGGCGACTGAAAGTTCCAAATACCCAATCTGGCATAATAATTGGTATTTTGTTACTACACTAAACGTTCGAAATTTAGTGAAATCAACTCATTACCAACCGCCAACTTTTTTAAGGATTATTTATACAATTTACCTTCTCCATGAAAAATCTCCCTTTCATCATTTTGATCGCAAGTGTAGCACTTGTTATTTCCGTCAGTGCATATATACTTCCTGCACAAATTGACCCTGAGCGTATCAAAAACTTCATACAAACTTATTCGGCAAATTATGGGCCTGAGAAAGTTTATATCCATCAAGATAAATCCCAGTACCTTCCTGGTGAAACCCTCTGGTTGGCAGCATATATCGTGGATGCTGCCTCACTCCTTCCAACACAAAAAAGCGGTGTACTCTATGTGGACTTGGTAACTAAAACAAATCAACCAGTGAAAAGCCTTACGCTTCCAATTGAGGAGGGTGCCGCATTCGGTGATATACTGTTGCCTGATGACCTGTCGTCAGGCGAATATTTGCTTTCCGCCCACACTCATTGGCAAAAAAACTTTGGGGAAGCCTATTTTTTCCAACGGGAAATTTCAATCATATCCCCATCTGACACCGTTCCAACCAGAGAAGTAGATATACAATCGGAAATAGATGTGCGATTTTTCCCTGAGGGCGGGGAGCTAATTGAAGGGATATCCCAAGTGGTGGCTTTCAAAGCTACCGACCAACAGGGTAAGGGAGTGTCCATTCAGGGAAGTTTAGTCGACGGAGAGGGAAATGAAATCCTAACTTTTTCTGATGTGCATGAAGGCACGGGATCATTTACGGTCCAACCTGCAGCCAACTCTCAACTATATGCTAAGATCCCTGGTTTGAATGGTGAAATGTTTGAATACTCTTTACCTAAAGCCCTGCCTAAAGGCTATGCCATGGAGGTGGATGAAGTTTCAAATTCCGATTCAGTGAAAATCGCCATAAGAACCAACGTTTCCGAAGTTCCAAAAATATGGATGGTCATTATGAATACGGATACACTGATACATGCTGAATCATTCCCGGTATCAGCCGATGAAGACTACTACCATTCCCTCAGCAAATCGCAATTTCCTGCCGGAATATCTAGAATTACTTTAGCTTCCGAGAATGGTGAACCTCTTGCGGAGAGGCTAATTTTCAAAAAACCTCATGCTAATCACGAAATCACCATCAGCGCTGAAAAACCCAGCTACGGCACACGGGAAAAAGTAGACCTGTCAGTGCAATTTTCCGCAGTGGGTAGCGATACACCTGCGAAACTTTCCATGGCAGTGATCGCGGAGGAATTAGTTCCATACCACTCCGACCAGGAAAATATCTTAACCTATTTGTTACTTAGTTCAGAGCTCAAAGGAAGCGTGCACTCACCGGGTTACTATTTTGAATCCGATGACCGGGAACATCAGGAGGCACTTCGCTTATTGATGATGACTCAAGGTTGGCGTACGTTTGAATGGAATGATGTGGTGGAATCTAAGTATCCTGCAATCCGTTTTGCCCAAGAACAAGACCTGACACTTTGGGGAAGACTTACCCGTAGCAATGGCGAACCCGTTTCCGATGGCGAAACACTTCTTTATCTTAAGGACCAGTACCAAACCTTTATCACGACTGCCACCAACGCGGATGGTTATTTTGGGTTTCAGGGATTTTATTTTACGGATACGATTCAAGTCGTCGTTCAGGGTTCGGACAGTCGGGGAAATAGGTCCGACGTGGAAATATCAATGCTCTCCCGTCAAGATCCTCCCCCACGAAGTTCTCATGTCCTTCGCCCAAATCTTGCCCTGCTGCCACCTTTATCTTCCGAATATTTCCAGACAGCTTTTGAAGAGCGCTTTCAAGCAACCGAGTCGGCGATAGCTGGTATGGATTTAAGGGAGGTGTTGCTTCAGGAAGTTGTCATTGAAGGTAGAGCGGAGATTATAGAGCCCTTTCGACTACATAGCCGTGCAGACGTAACGTTGAATAGGGAGCAGTTGCCTGTGGCACCATCGGGAAACATCCTCGAAAGCTTGCAGGGCCGTGTGGCTGGACTTCAGATCTCCCGCACTGGAATGAATGAATTTCGGGCAGTTATCCGAGGTCAGGGAACACCTCTCTACCTATTAGATGGGATGCCCATCAGTGAAGGAGCCATGCAAAGTATTAATCAATTTGACATCAGCCGAATTGAAATTCTCAAAGGGCCGGGCGCTGCGGGTATCTACGGAGGTAGGGCTGGTGGCGGAGTGATTGCATTCTTTACCCACCGGGGTGGTGAATCCGAAGAAGTGGACCCAGAGCGGGGCAAGCATATCATGACGCACCTTGCCGGAGGATATACCAAGACCCGTAGGTTTTACTCACCTACCTATGAGGAGTCCAATTCGGAATACTTTGACTACCCCGATTGGAGAAGTACAATCTATTGGGAGCCAAATATCCGCCTCAACGCAGGAACCCGCAGGACACTATCCTTTTATACGGCTGATACACCTGGAAAATACAGGGTGACCGTAGAAGGGATATCCACAGACGGTCAACCCCTCTTTCAAACACACAGCTTTATAGTGGAAGACTAAACGCGAAGATGCATGTAGTCCTCAAGAAACGTAATGAGATTTAATTTGCTTCCCCGGTGAATATAACGGGTCATTTAAAATCTCAAAGTTTAAAATAGGTTTCAAATACATTTCCGGCAAAGAATTTTCCAAATGCGCTTACCGCCCGTAGCCCATCAGAGGTGCTGCGGGCATGAATCGCTTTGACAGTTCGGAGCTGCCGCATGAAATCAGCAATTCGAATGACCAGTTTTCCCTTTCCGATAGGGTTGCTAGTTGAATCCGTTCCATCGTAGATACTGATAAACAAAGTAGTGGTGTCTTTCCACACATCAAAGCCTTTGTCGTTGAAAATATCCTTGAATCCTTCAAAATAATAGTTTTTACCTTCCCTACTGTATAACTGCGCAGTGTATTTCATTTTTTTACGGTCAGGGAAATTTGGATTATCAATGAACAGGTTAAATACCCCGTTTAAGGCCGTCATTGGATAAGGAGATAAGGCAGGAGCCAGCATGGTACCGATCATACGGGCCTGGTGCTTTTCATCTGCCACGAAAGCATCTATATCTTCTGTCTGTATTGTCATGGTAAATTCAAATTCAGAATGGCTGCTTTTTCCCATCTGAAATCCCTTTTCATAATCTTCAGTTTCACCAGGCCCATAATATCCGCGCATAGTTTCGGTAAACTGAACGCCAGTACCAACGGGTGAGGTATCCTGGTCTCTATGCTGAGGCGGATTAAATGCATAGGATAAAGTCAACCCCTTTTCCTGCACAATTAACTTACAGCTACGTTCTGCCAATCCGCTTATAGTAAGCAGGGGATTGGTGCCCACTGGTCTTGGGATCACCGCTCCATCCATTACATAAAGTCCGTGATGGAGTTCATTTCCAACTGTTCCGGCAAAAACCTGTCCTTTGTGGTCCACTACCCCATGCTGTGCATCGTCTGCCATGGCGCAGCCTCCTAGTGGATGGACGGTAACCAAATCATAGTTCATCATTTTGTTCCAAGTGGGATTCGGAATTTTGGTGCCTCCCAAGGCTTTGGTAGCGCTGTGTATTTCACCATTTACCTTATTGAAAATTTCCTGCTTACCCACTCCCCTCCAGTTGATACTTAGCTTTCCGTCGGTAAGAACCATTTCACCATTGCCATCGTCATGGGTCATAACCAGGTAGATTTGGGTATGATTCACAGCACCGTGAAAGGCACCTAGAAAAAGGCTCCTGATTTCCCTCCATTTTTCGCGCAGGTAATCCATAAATCCTCGGTCTGTATCCTTTCCTGCTAAGCGGGAAAAAGCAATCAGTGCCTTGGGCATAATGGAGCGTATTGGGCCCGGAACTGTACCCTCCTCCAAAGTCATGCCTGATTCCAATTCCGTACGCTCACGCATATCAATCACACTGGTGATGCAGGGACCCACATTGGCTATGGAATCTGTGCCTTTTCTCCCCAAACCTATTCCGTTGATGGGTATGTCGTTGTTATAGCCAAATCCAAGCACATCTCCGTTTCCTGTAAACCGTTTTCCCAAGTTGGCGGAAACTTTCAGTCCATTTTGTGCCGAACGGAGAAGGATTTCAGTCGAACCCAGCGATCCGCCACTGAGTATTACATTTTCGGATCGGATAAACATCAGAGGTGCGTCAAAATTTTCCCTTCCGATTTGCACAGGGTGAAAATAAACCTGCCAATAATCTCCCTGCCGCTCCACATAACGCACATTTGTCTCGGTAAAAATTTCCGCGCCGTGGTTAAAGGCATCAGGCAGGTAATTCATGGCGGTGGTATTTTTCGCACCAACATTACACCCTGTCACACAGTCCCCACAATTGGTACATTTCGGTTGCTTGATCCCCACATGGTTTTGCTTATCCTCAAAAGTCACATTGATATCCAAAAGCCGAAAAGGCTCCGACATAAATTTGGCTGATTTCCGCATGGCATCGGTTTTTTTTAGAACCGGATATCCATTTTTCCCCTCCGGATATGGATTGGGCACAAGCATCTCCCAAGCCCTATCGACCCCTTCATGAAAACTTTCCACATTTTCCCGGATGGCACTGGGCCATGCAGCATCTTGCATAACCCGGGGTTCTGGCCTAATGGACACATTGGCATTGACCAAGGAGGTTCCGCCTAGTCCGCAGCCTTTGAATACATTGATCCCGTTACCCATGGTAAATTCATACAGACCGTTGCGGTTGATACCCGGGGACTTGCCCCGTATAAAGTTCATTTCCCCTGACGCCTTCCTCAATGTGTTGGGGAATTCTCCAGGCAAAAATTCCTTTCCCTTTTCAAGTAGGCATACAGAAAGGCCGGCACGGGACATTCTGGAGGCTGCTATGCTCCCTCCATAACCTGATCCAATGATTATTACATCGTACTTTTCCTTCAGGTGGGTGAATGGTTTAGAAAGTTTTTTCATCTGTTTATGTTTTGTTTTTCAAAGGCCAGATGGAATCTCGCATGACAAATAATCATCACAGTCTGATTTGATCTTCGTCATGCTCGATTTCATGTTTGATAACAATTGGGGACTCTATCAGTGAGAATTTCACTGGACTTCCTTTGAATTTTGGAGACTCTTCGATTCCAATATCCTTCCAATCGGAGACAACTGTCTTGAATCCAATCGGATATATGGTTAGGGCGTCGTTATCAAGATGTATGCGAAGGAAGTTTTTGTATCCTTCCCAGCGGTAGGAAGACGATGCCTCAGTGATGGGGTTTTTTAGCACGAGCACGCTAAAGGTTAGATAAATTCCAAACAATATACCGCTTATAATACCTCCGACCAATATCATTTCGATTGCAAAAAGGATCACTTGACTTGGTGAATCCAAGATCAATCCCAATTCAAAAAGGTTTATGCGGGAAAAAAGCCAAAGCAACACATAGAAGTTTACTAGATGAAGGATGGCATGTACAAAACCTGCCAGGTAATTTAACTTACCGTTGTACGATTTGATATCAGTAAATAACATTAATCCAATAAAAAGCAGCACATTGAGGAAAATGGCTCCCGGATTATGACTTAATGACTCCGTGATTGCTGAAAAAAACGATCCAAACCCTCCGTCAAAAAGATCTATTTCGCTGAGCCTGACCATGACTGTATCACCGCTAGCATTCCGTTTGGTCTGAAGGATCCACGAGGTAAATGCATGAAGAGTCCCAAAAAAGAATAACATTGTCAAACTGAAATAGGGGAAAATAAGGTTAAGGAGACTTAATCTAACCGAATCTGCTTTCGAAGGAAAGACTGCTTTCAAATGGGCTTTTTTTCCATCTATTGTTTCTATTTCATCCAGAAGAGTGTTCGTAGGGTGCATAAATGCACCCCCACCTCCCGCTGTTATAAGTTGGCGGACTCGATTGTCGGGATGGATCTCCTCGTACCGGGCATAATGGTGCAGGTCACCTGTCAATATAGTGGTGACGGATATACTTTTGTTCTTTTCTTCGTAACCTGATTCTCCCTGCCCGAATAGGACCCTTTCAATAAAAAACTTTATTCTGTCATAGGAGGTGTTTTTTGGGTCAAAGGACTTATAAACCCAAGCAGGTTCTGCTGTTGCCAAAATAACTTTGGTAGAGGAGGTAAAGTGTTTTTGGGCAATTTCTTTGAAATAACAGATTTGAGGGTAATCAATATCCGCATTTAATTGTACGTCGATAGCTATCAGCCAATAATCATGTGGAAGTTTGATCGCAAAATAGCTTCGTGTCTGCCTTGTTTGCCAATTTCCCAGTGACCTTTCTTGCGTAAATAGACGGAGGAAATTGGTCAACCCATCATACCAGTCATGATTACCGGGTATGGCATACACGTCCGGCCGTTGCTCATCACTGTCTTTTGTCTTTGGGAAAGCAGCATAATATGGCCCTCTGAGGCGGTTGTCGTATTCGATCATTTCCGGAGTAGGGTATATTTCATCTCCTCCCATCACCAAAAATTCTCCCCTTTTCAACGTTATTCCTTCCGATTCAATGGAGGGCTGAGCCAGCGTATGGGCCAGGGTATAGGTTGGGTTGAATCCGTCTCCCAAATCTGAGATAAAATCAAACCACATTTCATTTTTATCGGAATAGTCGAAAGGGCTTATTTCTTGATCTAACGCGGCCTGCATTTCCCTACGGTCTGCAAAATTCCCGAATACAGAGGACAAAACCGTCTTCATCCCGGTGAATGCAAGCTGCTTGGGATCATACCAATTTACCATGGGTTTCTTCTCAAACTTCATATCTGAATCATTTTTCGTGATAAATGTATTCGCGTCTTAATTCCTCCCCTCATGCCGTCTTTCCCTTTGGTTGAGGTAAAAATTGAGGCCTTTACCCTATTCCAAAATGACTGGAAAAGTTTTCCTTCGATTACAAGCGTTTCAGAATTCCCATCTTTGGGAAAAATCCGAATAGCAACATCCTTAAAATCCAGGCCAACTACCTGATACCAAGGACCCCTAAGTATCCAATTCGCATGAACAAGATAGACTTTCCCCGAAAGGACCATTTCACTGATTACTTTGACGAAGGTATTGCCAAAATGAGGTTTTGCGGATACTTCTTTGGCAAAAAGCGGTATTTCCAAGTCCAACTTAGCAAAATATATACTGGAAAACAAATCTATGGCGACTTCTTGCAATTTCGTTGTGGATATTTTAAAAAAGGCATAAAAAACAGTCTCGGTAGGAAGTCCATCCCAAATCAGCTTCCCGGAATATATCCCACTGAAGGAGCAAGTTTCGCCAACATCCTCGGACTGAGTTACAGTATGGTCAAGGGGGACTCCTTCAGGCTTCCTACTAGCTAGATACCGCTTGCCGTCTGCATACCCTTGATTAATGAGATCACGGGTTGTGATTTTTTGGAGAAACAACTCTGAATCTAATGGCAAGGGAAAAACAGGGGTGATCACGTGAAGTTTTACCTGTTCCCTCTCCGACCCACCTTCCAGCTTTCGAATCCTGTTGATCAGTTTTATCCGTTCAAGTTCTTCAAAAAGCCCTCCGTTGGCACTCATTTCCAGGGAGTGTACATATTGGTGAAAGGCCCCCTTCATGTAAGTGGGATAATTTCCAATAGCCCAGATCAACCAGAGTTCCGTAGCCCCCAATTCCACTTCCTCCAATAAATTGGCATCTTTAACCCAAGCCGCATCCATATACCAGGAGCCGTCGATATGGAGGGCAGGCATTAGCATGGGCAATGATATCCCAGCGATCAGGTGATCCTCCGTAATTTCCTGGGTTGGTATGGCCTCAATTTGCTTAGTGGTAAAGTTACATAGGTTGAAATTAGCCGGAAATGCTCCTGATCGGATGGATAAAATATCTATTCCCAAATGGGGAAACACTTTTTTCCGGATTCCATTGGCATCGCTAAATCCCCACATGCGAAATGGACGCAAATATTCCAAAAAAGGTCTTCCAGCCGCAAAATAAGACATAGGAAGGCTTCTCCACCGATCCATCATCTTTCTTACACTGTGCCCACTGGCGAGCATGGCCGTGTTGAAAATACCACCAGAAGTGCCATCCACGTGTTGAAAACTGATTCCTTCCTCCTCCAAGGCCCAAAGGACACCCGTCTGATAAGCAATCCGCACTCCGCCTCCAGCCAAAATTAACGCCCGGGGTGGAGGTTCTTCAGACGATATCGGTCGGTGAATCATTGGTCTGTAAGGGGTTTGAATGGGAGGACACGTTATTAAGCTGGACAAAAAACAAAAGAAAAAGAACTCCGGAAATTAAATCAAACAATGCAACGCCAATGGCTGTGAAATGAAAATGGCCGCCAAATATCCCGATAAATACAAGAACCGCCACCCCCACCTTTTGTAAGGCAGCCCACAAGATTATTGTTTTACTTGTTTGAATTTCATAGACCGTATGTAGCACCATGCCATTAAACAATATCATAAATAAACCCAACATGGAAAAATAATGGGCAGTGACAGGAAGGATTTCACCTTTACCCATCATTCCCAAGGCAGCGTGGGGATTCAATAATTGAAAAATACCTAAAATCAGGGTGACAATTGAGATCAACACCACCAACAGCTGCAGGTGGCGCTTCCAGAAAGGACTTTTTTTTGTGGTTTCCATAGTTAGATCGGTGGCTACACGTTATTTAATGGCATATTTTTCGTAATCCACAATACTGGGAGGTGACAACCATTCCTCTCCGTTGCCCAAATGAAAGACACTTTCAAATCCCTCTGGCATTGCAGCTGGTGGATCGTCATAAGTCATAAACCAACACTGCATATGATCATCCAAAATTCCGTTTGCGGAAGGCATATAAACCGTGAACATTGGATCCGGGTTAATGTCGATATCACGCAGCATGGCAACATTGGGATGATCTCCGATATAGAGTTTGGCTTGGGCCTTTCCAAAGAGGTTGACTCCTGCTTTGGTGTCAAAATATATGTAAGATGCCATCAGCATATTTCTATACCTGCAATAATTGGTGGCGCCTATCTTAATCCGAAAAGATGGTGATTTAGGTTTTTTGATTTCAACGCGGAACGCAAATAAACCGTCCTTTTCATATTGACTGCTAACGGTTTCTTCGGCGTCGATAAAGTCTAAGTTGGCCTGATGCTTGGGCATGCCCCAGATACCCTTGCCTCCCTTTACCGAAATTTCCGAGCTTACCGGAAGGTCCAGAATATACTGTCCGGTACCATAGTATTTGAAAAGTACGGTATTCAATATCCGGGGTGCTGGCTTTTTCCCTTTCGTACACCCTATCGCTATACTATATTCAATGTATTTGCCGATGCTGGTATCGACATAATTGATGACGGTAATTAGAAGAATGGCCCTGCCGTTGGGTAATTTAAGTGCATGTATTTCATTTCCGGGAAGCAACGCATTCGCTTTTTCCCAATCACATGTAAATCCAGCTAAAAACGCCGGTGAATTGGCGGCCCGAACCGGCATTTGATACGGAATGCCATCTACTAGGGCATACCTTCCGGTATATTGCTTGATTCTTTTTGGGGGCATAAGTTATTAACCTTTATCTAGTTCATTAATCATCACTGGAAACACATCGACATGTGCATTTTTCCCAAAAAATATATCCAAATGGCTGTATTTCTCCATTAAGTATAATTTATGGAACCCCGGTTTATTCTTCTCCAAATAGTTAAATGTTCTTACCTGGCTCTCTGCCAGAAAGCACTTGTTTTTTACCCCACCAAACAAGACTATGCGGGCATCTGTCTGCATGGGGGTTACTTCGTAGTGGGCTTCACCGTTTCCCGATGGTACCAATACTCCATTTTTGACGCAATTTCGGATATGTCTAAAAAAAGAAATCGGCACATGGGCAAATTCGTATTGAATCCAGTCCATGGTTTTTTTGTCCAGATTATCTAGTTCCCATAGTGCAGGCCAGCCTGCTCCGTAGGTGAAACTGACCATTTTCCCCACTGTTGTATCCTTTTCCCAATGGGTGGCCTGGACTACCTTTCTGATCACCTTCGATTTCGTGTCGGGGGCTTCTATCCCCCACGACGGGTCCAGGTAATTAAATACCGTACCCACGATCGGCAGCAGCACATTAAGCTTGAAAACGGAGAATTTGGGAATGACCGGATGAAGGGAAACCGCATTGCTGATGATCACCTTTACCTGAGGCAATAAGCCCAAAGCGGCGGATATCATAAAACTGGTACTGCCTTGGCAATGAATAATAGCTTTTACTTCCTGACTTCCGGTCAGTTCTGTGATTTTCCGGACCGCGGCAGGATGGTCGTTTTTCGCCACTTGGTCCAAGTCCCACTCGTTTGGCTCCAAGTCTATGCTTCCCCGCCAGTTTTCCAACCATACATCATATCCTGCATCAGCCAGCATGTGAATAATATTTTGGTCCGATGGTGGATTGAAAATATTGCTCCTCACACCCGCCCCGTGAACCAACAAAACCGGCCCTTTGGTAGGATTGGGGGAAATAAAATGCTTCAAGTTACAGGAAAAGCCATCCAGGGCTTCAAAAGGAATGGTTTCAAACTGGGTATTCATAGGACACAATAATTTTCAGTGATTAAGTTAAGGAAAATGGCCGATATTCCAAAGAAAGATTAAGGAAAATATAAAATAACCTACTTTTTTAAATAAATTCAAACCGAAAAGGTAAATTGGTCGTCAAGAGTTATCCAAGAAACAAAAATTAAGGTCGTCGCTACATAAAGACATCATGGGCTAATCGATCGATTTTGAAAACTGATCGCTTTTTGCGTGTTTAACGAATCAAATAGTAACTGCTTGGTTACTTAACCTTGGGACCTTTAGTAAAAATTGAGTGAGTGTTTTTATTAAAGAATTGGGCAATAAATACTTTGAAAGTTATCGACAACCTCAAATTATTTTTTTCAGTGGAAAGCGTTTGCATTTGCTTTCTAAAACAGTCTTATGATTTAGAAGTAGGTCCGAGCTGCCAATATCATTTATTCTACAACCCACCTCCCCAATACCTCCATCATTTCTTCTTTTGATCTAACAGAATGATCAGAAACACCAGAGTTAGATGATGGATTTCTAAGTTTTACCTGCAATAGGGAAGTTTCTGACGTGGATGTTTCCTGAGTCTGAAGCAGCAACGGATTTCGGTCGGCCAGCGCTTCCATCAAACCCGGCAAGTCGTATTCGGATAATGCCCCTGCCACGGTGTATTCAATGGCAGCGGGATCATACTG
>DATHWC010000030.1:0-6126 GCA_035460985.1 Lunatimonas sp. | reverse complement strand
CGTGTACTGGGCAAAGCTAATTCCTGCGCTTAGTAGCAGAAATAAAATGCTTAAGGTGAATTTGTAAATTTTTACCATTGATTTTTGTTTAAGATTTAAGTCACTTTAATTGCCAAAAAATTAACCTTTTCCAGATCGAATTTTTTGGTAAACATATTAATAATATAATTTTGATGAAAGCCAAACATGGAAAATATTAAAATAGTTTGAACAGCTTTTACAGCTAATTATGTTAAAATTTTAGTATTTGGTTTATTTGTTGTTAAAAAAAAGCATCTTTTTAAAATATCAGTAATTTTACCACTATTTTTTATTTTAAAAATTATGTTTTTATACTTCAATTAAATTTAATATTTTTTGAATATAAGATGCATAGCCAACTATTGATTTAGCTCACCGATAGGACGGAAGTTGTTGATTACTCTTCGGATTTGTTTTATTTCTCTTTAAGGTTACTTATATTCGTTTTATGAAAAATTTCTACTTACAAATATAATTTTAGTAAATATTTGAAATAGGAAATTAAATATCAATAAAGTTTAAAACACATTAAAGATATCTAGTCGGAAGATATTTTTCATTTGCTGTAAGGGTTTTAAAGAGCTAGATAAAGCAACAACGGCATCATTACGAAGCGTCTCTTATCCTTAGTTCCCGCATATCTTGAGTGTAATTTAAATATTGTATTTTCTGCAGTATTTTTGAGATTTGACCATCAAAAATTTTCCATGAATCAACTCACTCGACAGCCAACCACGCAAATTTTAAATTGGGCCCAATTACTCTGGGATTATCACCATACCAATCACACGCTGTTGCCCTCAGATTGTATTTTAGTGCTGGGAAGTAATGATGTCCGTGTAGCGGAAAGAGGGGCACATTTATATTTGGAAGGAATGGCTCCATGGCTCCTTTTTTCAGGCGGATTGGGGAATTTCACTAAAGGCCTCTGGGATGAGCCGGAAGCAGATAAGTTTGCCAAAATCGCTTACTCCCTTGGGGTACCAAAAGATGCCATACTAATAGAAAATAAGTCTACCAATACCGGTGAAAACATTCGGTTTACCAAACAGGTGCTATCAAATCAAAGGTTAGATCCCCAACGTTTTATTGTCGTTCAAAAACCATTTATGGAAAGAAGGAGTTACGCAACCTTCAAGCAAAATTGGCCGGAAAAGGAGCTGGTCGTTACCAGTCCACAAATTGTGATGCATGATTACCCGAATGATAAGATATCTTTTGAGCTTATGGTCAATGCCATGGTGGGTGATTTGGAGCGGATCAAGGTGTACCCGGAGATGGGTTTTCAGATTTATCAAGAAATTCCTAAGGATGTCTGGGCGGCCTTTGAGGGACTGGTGGATTTAGGCTTCGATAAACATTTGATTTCTAAGGGTTAATTCCTATATTGGTTTCCCTAAAAAACCAACCGCCCTATGAACATTCCGTTGACCAGAGGTTTTCTTCTTTCTCTCATTGTGCTTGTTGGAAGCCTACTTGCTCTCCACCAAAAAGAGTTGACAATCAAGAAAACATCTCCTAACCAACCCGAATCAAAGAGGCTTCAAGCTGTCAGGGAATATGCTGATTTGGTGTTGGAACATGGTCGGGACACGTATCGGGATCAACATACCCCATTATTTGTTGATGGTTTACGGGTCGCCGATCTTACTGCCGCTACTTGGGTTCACGAAGGTAACACTTGGATTCCATCGAACTTGGCAAATCAACAGAACCTCTTCCGTACCTTGGTGGGCTTGTCTAACCTCACTGGTGATGACAAATACAAACTTGCGGGAGAAGCGGCTCTTAACTACGGATTTGAGAATCTCCAGCATCCAAACGGTTTACTTTATTGGGGAGGTCACCGCTTTTTGGATTTGGCCTCTGGAGAACATGTGGGTGAAGGGTATAGGCATGAATTTAAGTTCACTCTGCCCTATTATGAACTAATGCATGAGGTCGACCCGACAGCGACAGACCGTTTTATCCGGGCTTTCTGGAACGCCCATGTGATGGATTGGAGCAATTTGGATATGAATCGGCACGGTGATTACGAAGATACCATGGGAGATTTATGGAATAACAAGTTCATAAAAGGCACCCCATTTTTTGAAGGAGACGGGCTTACCTTTATCAATGCCGGGACGGATCTGATTTATGCGGGATTGATGCTGTACGGTTTTACCGGGGAACAGGGTGCCTACGACTGGTCCATGCGACTAGCCGGACAGTATGTACAAGCCCGACACCCGAAGACTGGCTTGGGTGTCTATCAATACAGTAAGCCTATACGAAAGGATACCCCACCAGCCACTGGACCCTTACCCACCACTTCAAATTACGGAGATAGAGCAGAAAACCAGTTTGCTGCGGAATTTGGCGATGTGGCATTGGAAGGATACATGTTGAGAAACCCGGGAGCCATTTATGGCAACAACGCAATTATCCAATTGCAGATGGCCGAAAAGTTAGGCGATAAGGGAGCGGAATTACTGGAGTGGACGATCACCGGAATGAAAGCCTGGGCAAAGTATGGCTATGATCCAGAAAGGAATTTAGCCAAGCCCATTTGGGCTGATGGAACAGACCTAACAGATTACTCAATCAAACGAGATGGCTATTTTGGGAAAAAGGGAACGGTTCTTTCCTCCACCTCGGTCCCTACGCTGTTACTTTGGTCCTATGCTTTGGCATACCGACTTTCTGGAGATCCTGAGCTCTGGGCTAGTTTTCGACAGATGGCAATGGGATATGGTCTGGGAGACATGGGAGAATCCCCCGGACAGGGAATGGAAATAATTCAAAATGCTTCCTTATCCGATCCGATGGCAATTTTTGCGCTGCTGGAAATCTGCAAAGTGACGGATGATACAGCCTATAAGGATCTAGCTGTTCGTCTGGGAGATAATATTTTAGACAATCGTTTTCATAACAGTCTATTTGTGCCAAGCAAATCCAATAGGTATGCATCTGTCAACGCCATTGAGCCATTAGCTTTGCTTTCGCTGGAGGCAATGATCCAAGGAGATCTTTCACTTGTGCCAACGTATAATGGAGGAAGTGGGTATTTCCATGGTCCTCATGATGGCTTTGGAAGAACAACGGACCGTACAGTCCTCTGGGATGCTAAAGATTAGCGTTTTTTATAATAGTTCTTTCTTCGAAACCTTCCTTTTTATTATCAAATCCTTTGCATGTAAAAGGAGCCAGGTTCCATATCGGGAGTTAGTTTGGGGCATTTTTGTTTGAGCTTTTTAAAATGATTGTGGTGGAGGTAATTAACAGCACCGAGGATTTTCCAGCTGGGGTTTGACGTCAAAAAGGCCTCAAGCAGATATTGTTCATTCCAAAAACGTATCTCACCAATCACCCATTCCTCCGGATAATCATGGGGAGAGAAAATGTCATGAACATGGACGATAACCCCAGATTTCAAGGTAGGAAGAATCTCCAAATATTCGAATAATACATCCCCCTGTGGTCGAATAATATGAGAGGAATCAATAAAAAGGATATCGTTCGCGCCTAGCTGCTGAAAAAATGAAGGGTCTACCTGCTCCACTTTCTTTCGGATGATTTGGATGCCCAGTTTTTCCAGCCATGGCATTTCGTATGGTTCTATACAACAGTGATCGCAGATATAAGTAGGATCCTCAAACTGATTTTTCAAGATCGCAGCCCGAGCCATTTTTGTGGAGTTTCCGCTTCCTATTTCGATGATTCGAGAGGGCTTAATGGTGCGGATAAGCTGATACCAATATTCGGCATCTCCCGATTCAAATGCGCCATTTTCGTAATGAAAGGTCAATTCGTCTGAATAGGATTCTTTAAAAACAGATAATTCTTTCTCAAATTGAAACGTATCCAAAATTGACAGTTGCTCGGGAATGTTCCAATCGATTCCTGGAAGATTTCTTTTAGCAGAAAGCGGTTTTGTGAGGTGCTTCTTTTGGAAAAGCGGCTCGTAATAGTGATCCCTTATAGGTATTAATCCAATTGTTAGCAAGGCCTCCTTGGAGATGGGAAACTTTTGAACCCCAATCCTCCGAACAAATCGGAGGACCAAAGCAGAGACGACTACTGCGGGTAAAACCAATAAATCTATAAGGGGCGTTTTCATCAGCCCTCGCCGGAGCTTTATAAAGGTTTCTTTCATTCTCTTTCCCGCAGATGCAAGTTTGTGTTTGTCGGCGCAAAGGTAACCATGCTGGGAGAAAAATACCAAAACGCCGAAATTTTGCGTCGCCAGTGATAAAATAACCACTCGGAACCAAAACCGTTAATAAATCCGTTTTCCCAGTAGACAAAATAAATTTAATTTCACTTGCAGTCTTCTGATTTTCCCTTTCATGACCAAGAAGCGTCCAAACACGCCCTATGTATTTCCGAAAATAGCGGTTCCCGCCTTTTGCGAGGCGAATGGGTTCTACACTACGGCAAAGCGCTCTGCAAACATGGCGCGAATCCGAAGTTCGGGAACCCGTCCGGAAAAGCGGCTAAAATTGGCGCTTTGGCATGCAGGCGTCCGCCATCGCAGTAATAACCGAAAGTTACCCGGAAAACCCGATATCTGCCTGATAAAGTATAAGCTGTTGGTCTTTGTGGACGGTTCTTTTTGGCACGGGTATAATTGGGAGCATCGGCAGCAAAGTATCAAAAGCAACCGGGACTTCTGGCTATCGAAGATTGAGCGAAACATGCAGCGGGATCGGGAGATCAACGGATTTTATAGGGCGAAGGGGTGGACTGTGCTGCGTTTTTGGGACCATGAAGTGAAAAATGATCTGGGTGCCTGTGTTAAGCAGGTGCTGGAAGTTGTTGATTCGTACTAAATCTGTTTCAAATAGAAATATTACTTTCGGTTAACTTACATTGCCGATAATTTTAGTCCTAACGTGTTTGAATGCGACACAAAATTTCTAATATTTCCAATTCCCCATTGATTGCTTGTAGCGACTACCACATCCGTCATTTTTATTCAATTTTCTATGGACTCCATATAGCAATCCAAAAACTCCTCTGTAATTCCTTTTAGTTTTCTCTTTTGACATAATGAATATAATTCCTCTACTGATAGCTGTTCTGCTTGGGAAGTTGGTCTATAAAGGTGGCCAGGTTTTGGGCTGTCAATTTCTCCATTTAACAAAGGTTTATAATCTGGAATAAAAGTTGAGATGAAATTCAAAATAGTTAATGCCAACCCTTTGCCTGCTAAATAGGGGACGCCATTTCCAATTGCTTTAAAAGAATTTGAAAGGGTTGTATTTTTAGGAATCTCAAACTCCACGGGCAATGATTGAATGGACAGCGCCTCAGCTACCGAAATTCTTCTAGCCTTATAAGGATGAAGATGCACTTCATTGTTACCATAGGCTGCGGTGGGAGAATATCTCCATCTATGAAGACGCTTGTATGATTTCTTTTTATCATCCCCTTCCAAGATCCGTTGGAATTTCGCCAATCCCGCTTTCGGCTTAAAATACATGTTGGCATTTGGATGTGATCCAACATCATTTTTATCAAACCAGTGTTGAACTGTTAGCTCAATTGGAATATTATTAGGTATAGATTTTTCTAAATCAGGGAAGAACTCTTCTTGTTGTGGCCACTCAAGGTTGAATATTTTTTTTGAATAATAGTGCTTTGCACAATTCCAGTCAAAATCCCATAAAAAAGAGGTTCCATTGTTCTTATATTTATTCTTTTTTAGAAATTCAGAATGAAATCCAATCAAAATTATTCTATCCCGATCCTGCGGGGCACCGTATTCAATAGCATTAATTAGCTTTTCGGTTAGAAAATAGCCACTTGAGGTTAATCTGTCTTTTAGAGACTCATAAAACTGTCTATGTTTCTTGGTTCGCCAAAGGCCTTTTACGTTTTCAAATAAGAAAAAATCCGGTTTTGTCTTGCAAATCAAATCTGCGTATGATCCTGATAGTTTTCCATTCTCGCCTTCTTTCCCTTTATTTTTTCCACCAACAGAAAAATCAGGGCATGGAGGGTCTCCTATAAAACCCGTAATCTCAAATTCTTCTTTAGCTATTTTTAGATTGTCTGATAGATTTGCTAGCTCATTTACTTTTAGAAAATCTTCTATACTTCTTACATGATAGCCAAATT
>DATHWC010000029.1:0-5417 GCA_035460985.1 Lunatimonas sp. | reverse complement strand
CCATGATAATCATCCCACTGTGTGACGTTCCCGTCATGCTCGATTTCATGGCATTACATCAGGTAAATAAATTCTTTTACATTAAACAGGGCATGGCAATACTCTTTCCACAAAGCGTCATTGGCCATGATTTCCTGATCGGATAGCGTAGGTTCTACATTCCACTGACCGATAAATTCAACGGCAGAATTCAACTCCTCAGCAGTGGGATTTCTGGTAAATAGCCGCTGGTAAATACGATAAATCCTGCTTTCATAATCCTCATCGGGAAATTCCATAAGGTTCCTTGCCATCATTTCCGCTTGATGGGTCACAAAAGGATCATTCATCAGCATCAGGGATTGTGCGGGTACATTCGTTACGTCCCGCCTTCCGAAAGTATTAAAGGGGGTAGGAAAATCAAAGGTTTGGAGCAGGTGGCTGAGAAAATTTCTTCTTACTTCTAGATAAATGCTCCTCCTTCCGTCTCCATCCAGAGGCCCGGAATCCCCAGGTCTTCCCCTGCCCTGCATAAAACTGGTTAAATGAACCTTTACGGGAGAACCAAACGAAGCTGTGTCCAAGTTACCGGCCGCCCGCAACATGGCATCCCGGATGGCTTCAGCTTCCAATCTTCGAACGGGGTATCTTGCCAGATAAAGATTCTCCGGGTCTTTTTCCCGCACTGCACCGTCCGCAGAAGTAGCCCGTTGAAAGGTCTCCGTTAGTACAATTGACCGAATCAATTGCTTTACAGACCATCCATTCTCCTGAAAACTAAGTGCAAGAAAATCCAGTAACTCCGGATGTGTGGGTAATTTTCCCTGCAATCCAAAATTATCCACCGTCTCCACAATTCCTCTTCCAAAAAGATGATGCCAAATCCGGTTAACCATAACCCGGGAGGTAAGTGGATTTTCCGGCGATAATATTGCCTGAACCATTTCCTTCCGCCCACTACCAGGGCTCTCAATTACAGGGGTGCTTTTAGTAATTCCAGGCAAAAACGCCCTGGGAACCAAATCCGGAGATAAGTCCAAATGGCTTCCACGGACAAAGACCGGGCTTTCAATTTTGAACCCCTCGGAAATGCCACTGAAAAAGACAGAATCTTTGACCTGGTTCGTCAACATTTCCCATTTGTCAACTGCCTCTCTTTGGGTACCTTTTAATTCTACTGATTGATTTTCTGAAATAAACTTGTTAAGATAGGCTATTTCAACTGGATTGGACTGATGGGATTCCCAATTCCCAATTATTTCCCGCAGCTCCAAATTAGTCTCTGATGGGTTTAGTGTAGGTTCTTGCCATTCATTGTCAAAAGAGATGGCATATTCGACCTCCACATAATCCTCCTCCTGCTGCACATAACGGTGTTGTTTATAAGCACCTGGTAACACCTCAATGTACGCCTTGTGCCCTTTCCACTGACCTATATCAAATACCAGGTTTTCCCATTCTTCTGTCTGTACATTCTTACTCATGCCTCCATATATGGGGTATTGGATCAATTGAAAATTATCCATCACTATTCGAATTGTGCCGTTTTTTCCCCTGGCACGAACACCGATGTAATCTTGGTCTACAACAAAATTCGGAGAACGCAACGCCCCAAAAATCCCGGTGCTGTAATACCTACTAGAGGCTTTTCCCTCGTCAAGTTTAGACAGGCGTTTTTTATCCGAATGGAAAATCGGCCTCCCCAAAGTTGTTTTAGGTCCAAAAGCTCTACCATCACTTTTCCAACCTGAAAAATCCTGCCCCCTAAAATCACCCAACACCCGAATAGCTTTGCTCTCATTCACGTCAGACGTCAAAGAAGTGAGCTGTACAGGAAACTTATGCTCCTGCGTATCCACTTTTAAATTTTTGGCAAATTCCTTCCGTATAAAGGCCTGCATCCGCTCAGCTTCTTCAATAGTTTGCTCTACCAGTACAGGGGAGGTAGTTGGAACGGGGGAAAACCGGGTGCTTTCCATGATGCCGTATAGTCCGTAATAGTCAGCAGTGGGAATGGGGTCAAACTTGTGGTCGTGGCATTTGGCACATGCTACGGTTAGGGCCTGAAATGACTTAGTCGTAACGTCAATCATGTTGTCAATGCGGTCAGATTCATCTTTACGGGTATCTACCGGACTGTGGGTTCCTTCTCCTAGCGCATAAAACATTGTTCCCAAAATGGATTCATTTGTCCCATCCATCGGATGGATTCTAGGACGCTCCATCAGGTCCCCAGCCAAATGTTCCTGCACAAGCTGATTATAAGGAATATCTGCGTTAAACGCCCTAATCAGGTAATCCCGATAACGCCAGGCACCTTGAATAACATAGTCAAACTCATGGCCTTTGGTTTCAGCATAACGGACTACATCCATCCAATGCCTCGCCCACCGCTCCCCGAAAGCTTTGGATTCCAAATATTCATCCACTTGGCGCTCATAGGTGTCTTTCCCATCATCTGCCAGGAAAGCTTCGAGTTCTTCCTGAGTCGGTGGCAACCCGGTAAGGACATAGGATAAGCGGCGAAGAAGCGATTCTTTGTTAGCTTTTTGTGACGGGATCAACCCATTTTCATCCATTTTTTTCGAAACTAGCGCATCAATCGCCTCTGTTTGGGATTCAAATAGTGGGCTATCGTCTTGACTTTTTTGGGGGGGAACAAAGGCCCAATGCGGCTCATATACGGCTCCATCCGCTATCCATTGTCTCAGTAATGCTATTTCTCTTGCCGTAAGCTCTTGATTCATCTCTGCTGGCGGCATCCGCATTTCTGCATCCGAGTGTCCAATTCTTTTTAGCAATTCACTCCTATTCGGCTTTCCTGGTACAATTGCCGAGTTCCCACTTTCCAATTTTGCGGTAGCGCCTTCAAAAATATCCAACCTTAAATCCGCTTCCCTGCTACTGGGGTCCGGACCATGGCAGAGGAAGCACTTTTGAACCAAAATTGGCTTGATATGAAAATTGAAATCAACTTTTTCCGGGATATCAGAAAGCTGCGTATGGTGTTGTTCCCGATTACATGCTCCGAAAACGGCAAAAACCAAAAGCCCGGTTACCCAATAGACACCTGAATGCTGGAGGCGTTGACGGAGGAAAGCATAAAAACGAGACATAGAATTAGTGGGACAGGCCTATTGATAATTTGTCAATTTAGGGTTTTATCCTCCAAAAATCCACTTCTTTTATGTAAATGAAGGAAAAAAATTTACTTTAGTAAAAAATAACCACATTATGAATATTGGAATTATTGGGATTGGGCGGATCGGAAAAATACATCTCAGCAACTGTCTAAGTCATTTAAGACAGGTTAACGTAACCGCAGTGATGAATCCTTCCTTAGGCGGACAAGAATTTGCCCGAACAATGGGAGTTACATCCGTCAGTTCTGATGCTGGTGAGGTCTTGGAAAATCCAGACATAGATGCCGTATTGATTTGTTCGGCCACAGATAGTCATGCCGAATATGTGGAAGCCGCAGCCCGGGCTGGAAAAGCTATATTTTGTGAAAAGCCCCTTGATCTATCCTTGGATAGGGTTCGCAGAACCCTTGACATCGTAAAGGAGTATCGTGTTCCACTTATGCTGGCCTTTAATCAGCGATTTGATCCGAACTTTGCGGATGTCAGGCAGCGTATCCAATCCGGCATGATTGGAAATATACGCTCTCTCCATATCATCAGCCGGGATCCCGGTCCTCCTCCCATCAGCTACATCAAAAAGTCCGGAGGCATGCTGATGGATATGACCATTCATGATTTTGATATGGCTCGATTCCAAATGGGCTGTGAGGTAACTCAAGTCTTTGCCCAAGGTAGCAACGTGGTAAGTCCGGCTATTGCCAAAGCCGGGGATATAGATTTCGCAACGGTAATGCTAACTTTCGAAAACGGAGCAACTGCGTTGATAGAAAACTGCCGGGAAGCAGCTTACGGCTATGATCAGCGGCTGGAAGTATTTGGTTCGAAAGGTATGATCCGAACGGAAAACCCACTAAAAACCACCAACAGCTTCTCAGGAGATGAAGGAACCCAGTATGCGAGAAACTTGGATTTTTTTATGGACCGCTATGCCGAATCCTATCTGTTGGAGTTAAAGGCATTTTTTGATGCTTTGCAGAACAATGAAAGAATGCCGGCCACCGGAGATGATGGGCTTAAAGCCATGGAAATCGCTGCGGCTGCCTATAACTCCATTGAGGAAAACAGGCCTATTTTGCTCTAAGAAAACTCTAAGGAACGATAACCTCCCAAAAACGCGTCTTTTTGGATGTCCCGTCTGGACCGCTTACTTCCAACGTTACATTGTAATGTACACCCGAATTCGGATAGTGATATATAGGATGCTGTTCTGTGGAAGTACCCCCATCGCCAAAATCCCAGTGCCAAGAAGTAACTTCACCTATTGATTGATCCTGAAAGGCAACTGTTCTCGGGCGGCTTTTTACCAGGCTAAAGGACCATTCCGATTTAATCTTTTCCAAAAATTGGCCTTCCAACGGCATCAGTTTGAACGCACAAAGGTAAGATGCATCCATCACCATGCGGGTATCGTGGGACAAATTGATGTGACCATCCCGTTTGTCGCCGTCAAAATCCAATATGGACCAGCTTAGCCCTATCATGCCGTTTTCCTCCAATTTGGTTTCAACAGCATGCTCCGGTCCCTCAAATGGTGCATGGTCAAAGGGAGTAATCCAAAACTCCAAGGTAAGTTTACCGCTTTCACCATGTTTAAAATCGTAATCATACGCATAATTCGCATGTGGAAACTCCGCTACCCAAGGCTGCGAGCCCCACACCAAAACCCAAGAATTGTGGGCTGGCGGCGTATAAATGTGGTAGTTTTGCGCATGATAGCCACTAAATGTTAGGTGATTGAAAATATGGGCAGGATGATCGCCCCATTTTCTGGCGTCGGGAATTAGCGGATTGTAAATAAATGGGCCTCCGGACATATCCCCATCCACCACAATTTCAAAAATATCATTGAGGTATCCCGAAGGATTGAACCGTTCAAAATCCCAAAAGTCATCATATGCTTCATACAAAAAATAGAGCCTGTTTAACCCCTTGACCCAACCTACAGTTACCCGGACATCCAGATCTAGAGGGTCTATATCGGTACCATGCCCATCTTCGGTGTCGTTGAGTAACTCAGTACCATATACATAAGATTCAGGTACCATGTTCCAATCTGACTTATCCCCATCGATTCGGGGCATTTGGTCATGGGGAAACTGGAAGATCTTGAACTGTTTGCCATCTCGGGCAGTGGCATATTCAATTGCTTCCGACTGCCCGTATGTGGAGACAATTTGTGTCAAAAGCAGTAAAATGAAGACTATTTTTAGATAATTGTGCATACGGACTCGGTATTTTAAAGCTAAATTTTCAGGTTGCCTTCAGTCATAGGATCTTTCCTGAATGGGTATCGTT
>DATHWC010000028.1:0-16807 GCA_035460985.1 Lunatimonas sp. | reverse complement strand
ATTTTAGAGCAAAATCAAATCAGCTTAGATGTCAGCCATAAACTCAGCAGGGCGATCGACGAATTACCTTTAAGACAGAAAGAGGCAATATATCTTCGTTACCTTCAAGAATTGACTTATGATGAAATTTCAGAATTAATGGGAGTACAGATACCCTCGATTTACAATTTAATTTTTAAGGGCGTAAAAACACTAAAAGATGTATTGTCACCGAGTGATTTCTCTCCCAAACTGTTAATTTTATTCTTTTATATTCTATTTTAGCGTTGAGTTTTTATTGCTGAATGAAGTATGAAGGATGGATTATTTTTCAAATGATAAAAATTAATTGATATTTTTTTGATTAAGAGATGAGATTTCTGAAAAAAAAACCTCTCTAATCTATAGAGCAGTTAGCCCATGAAGACCTATACCACCGTAGATGATTTTTTGCAGGATAGATCCTTCGTAAGGTGGGTTTTGAATCCGGATTCTCCCACAAGCTCACATTGGGAAAAAATCGCGAATGATAAGGGCACGGCAATATTATTACGTCAGTCAAGACTAATTCTACTGGAATTGGACCTGCCCGGGAATGATTGGGAAGTGCAGGACCAATTGACACTCCTATCAAAAATCCACCAACGTATTCAAATAAAAAATTCACATACTCCCATTGCTTGCAAAGACACCAATACTTACCGGTCAAACTTTCGGAAGAAAGCATCATATGTTTTATTTTTAGTCTTCTTCTCTTTTATAGCATTTTTGGCTTTTGATATTGTCAAAACTGAAAAAGTGGAAGTAGTGGAGAAAGTTGAAGCCGAATGGATTACAAAATTCAACCCTAAAGGTCAGAAATCCAAGATACATTTACCTGATGGAAGTACAGTGATCATTAATGCAGAATCTGAAATCAAATTCAGGAGTGATTTTGGGGAGACTAACCGTCAGGTATACTTGAAGGGAGAATCGTTTTTTGAAGTCGCCCCGGATAGCCTTCTGCCTTTTCAGGTATTTTCCGGAACACTTATCACAACTGCTTTGGGCACATCATTCAACATCAATTCCTATGACTCCGAGAATATTCAGGTTCAACTTGCTACGGGAAAGGTTGAAGTAATGAGTGACTCTCAAGAGTTTGTGCCGATTTTCCTTAAACCTGGCGAAGAACTGAGGGTGATTGGAAATCAGAATTTGAAAAAGCGAAAATTTAATCCCAAAAAGGCATTTCTATGGAAGTCCGGAATTTTGCTTTTTGACAATGTTTCACTTTCCGAATTTAAAATGATTCTAGAGCGCTGGTATGGGGTAGATATATCCTTAATAAATCCACCATCCAAAAAACTTGAAATTTCAGGAGAGTTTAAAGATATCTATTTAACCAATGTTTTGGAAACGATCGGATATGCGTATGGATTTGACTATAAAATTGACCAGAAAACAGTTAAGCTGGTTTTTACGCCATAAATGAACCGGATGAGGAAAAAAAGTACAAAAATTGACAAAGCCAATGAAAATCATTGACTTTGTCCAGCAAATAGAAAGAATTTCAGGCCCAACTATTTGCCTTTGCTTTACTGCTAATCTGTCACAATAAAACATACAAATTTATGAAAAAAACATTACACGCCCTATGTATGATAGGAAAATACTACCTCTACGGATTCCTTTTCCAGCTGCTTTTCCTGCAACTGATATACGCCGCACCTACTAAAGCGCAAGGCTCGTTGGATATTAAGCAGGTCTATCTAAGCTTGGACTTGGAAAATAGATCTTTGAAAGAGACTTTTGTTGAAATTAAAAAGTTGACGGAATTCACCTTTATATTTGATAGTCAATTGCTGGAAAATGCGGAACCTGTCAGTATGCATTTACGGGATCAGACACTGGAGTCTGTTTTATTGGCCCTTTCTTCATCTCACCGCTTGTCATTTAAGCAGGTGGACGATAAGATTAGCGTTAAACTATCCAATAATAGGCGATCATCGGAAGCCATTATCGTAGATGTTACGGTAAGTGGTACTGTAATGGATTCAAATGGGGACCCTATACCGGGAGTAACCGTTTTCGTTCCGGGGACAACCTCGGGCACAGCCACAGATATGGACGGAAAGTATTCCATTGTCGTTCCTGAGGGCTCATCCCTGGTTTTTTCATTTATCGGATTTGAGTCTCAAACTGTCCAGGTAGGTAACCAAACCACCATTGATGTAACCTTGGAACAAAGTGCGCAGGCATTAGATGAGGTAATTGTGATGGGATATGGTACAGCGAAGAAATCAGAACTGACCAATGCGGTGGTTCAGGCCTCAGGTGATGAAATCAAAAAATCTTCTGCGGTGTCCTTATCGAATGCCCTGTCCGGCAGGCTGGCTGGACTTTATGTAAATCAGCGGAGTGCCGTCCCCGGATTTGATGATGCACAGATTCTTGTCAGAGGCTTCAATACCACAAGAAACAATTCTGCACTAATCGTAATTGATGGAGTGGCCAATGCGGATCCGGATGGTCTTAACCGACTCGACCCCAATGATATTGAATCCATATCCGTATTGAAAGATGCCTCAGCCGCCATTTATGGAGCCCAATCAGCCGGTGGGGTAATCTTGGTAACCACAAAACGTGGTCAAACAGGAAAGCCAACTTTCAACTTTACCAGTTCACAGCTCTTCCAGTCACCTACCATGAAGGTCCAGTCCGCCAATGTATTTGATTATATGGATGTGTTGAACCGAAACCGAGCACTTGAAGGAGCCGGACCGGAATTTCCTGATGCGTTAATTGAATCGTTCAGAAATGGAAACAGGCGAGCAGAGGATTGGTGGGATGCTTTGGTAGACCCTCCAGCATCAATATCCAGACAATCTTTAACCATGCGTGGAGGATCTGACCGGGTAAGGTATTTCACTTCAGTAGGTATGGTAAATCAAGGCGGAATTATGCGGGCTGATGACATTACAAAACTCAAGCAATATAATGTCCGGGCAAATCTGGATGTTACAGTTACAGATGATCTAGAAGTAGGAGTTGACATATCCTACCGTCAAAAATTCACCCAATCCCCTCAAGGAGGTTCAGGTGCCATCGGAGCTTTTGCATCCACCAGCCCATTACAAGAGGCTTACATAGGTGGGGACTTTAGGTATCCCGGTGAAGGTTGGTCTCATTTAAACCCAGCGGCAAGGCTATTAAGTCCTGGCTATAGAAGAAATACCACGGATGTTGCTAATGGTACATTTAGGTTCAAATACAATGTCCCTTTTGTGGCGGGGCTTTCTGTGGATGGTTTTGCGTCAATTGTCAAGACATTCAATTACAATAAGTCATTTGATTACGTTTGGGATTATTACGAAAGAAACTCGGAGGGAAATATTGTAAAGAGAACTTCAAGAACAGTTGAAGATATTGGCTTAAGGGAAGATTTCTCCCAGAGCACAATGGCTACACTGAATACCAAAATTGTTTATGAAAAGACCATTAAAACAGACCATAAGATAAGTGCTTTCGTCGCTTACGAACAAATGACTTATGACGATAATTTCTTCTGGGCTCAGCGACTGGGATTTGATTCCCCTCAGATTGATCAGCTTTTTGCGGGGAGTGAAAATCGTGCCCAATGGAACAACAGCGGAGGAGCCTCTCAAAATGCCCGTCAAAATTATTTTGGACGTATGACATATGATTTCAAAGAAAAGTACTTGTTCGGGTTTAATTTCCGATACGATGGTTCTCCGATTTTTCCTAAAGAAACTAGGTGGGGCTTTTTTCCTGGGCTATCTGCGGGATGGGTAGTGAGTAACGAGGCATTTATGTCGGACAATGTTATCAGCAACATGAAATTGAGGGCCTCATGGGGGAAATTGGGAAATGACCGGGTAGATCCGTTTCAGTACATTGGCCGATTTGGTTATGGGCCTGGATGGGTAGTGAACGGAGCTGATGTGCGTGGTATTACTGCGCTGACAACACCAAATCCAAACATCACATGGGAAGTTTCCGAATCTACGGACATTGGATTGGAACTTGGGTTTTTGGAGGATAGATTGACGCTGGAAACAGATATCTACAGAACCTACACAACGAATATTTTGGGTAGGAGGCAGGCGTCGATTCCTGGGTACACCGGACTTATCCTTCCGGATGAGAACATTGGTGAAATGAAAAGTCACGGGATTGAGTTCCAGTTGGGGTTTAGGGAAAATATAGGCCAAGTCAATTATAGAATAAGTGCAAACTATTCCTTCAATGACAACGAGATTATATTTTTCGATGAGGTGCCGCAGGCCGAGCCTTATCAAAAATTAGAGGGAAGACGGATCGGATCTGAGTTGGTGTATCATGCCATTGGCATTTATCGGACACAGGAGGATTTGGACACTTATGTCAGTTATCCTAATGCTACCTTGGGGAGCCTCATATTCGAGGACTTAAATAGTGATGGCGTCATTGATGGAAATGATAGGTATCGCTATAATGTTAACCCATTTCCCAGATCCCAATTTGGGATGACTATTGGGTTTGATTACAAAAACTTTGACCTTACCATGTTGCTTCAGGGTCAGGATGGTGGCAAATTCAGGCTTGATAATGGATTTAACACGGGTGCAAATGGAAATGGACTCGCTTATGTGGCCAACAATACGTATGACCTCGAAAATAGAGATGCCACACTCCCTAGGATTCGTCCAGTCGGATTTGCCGCACAAAACAATGATTTCTGGTATCACAATGCCACATGGGTTCGGTTTAAATCTGCCGAATTTGGATATAATCTACCAAGAGAGTTAACAAGCCGAATTGGCATTTCCGGTTTACGGGTTTATTTGTCAGGAGAAAATTTATTTATGATTTATAATAATCTGGCAAGATTTGGAGCGGGAGACCCTGAATTCCTCAGCGGTAAAGGGGGCACATACCCGAATATGAGAACATTGGGTTTCGGTCTTAATCTTTCTTTTTAAAAGTCATGAAAAACGGAATACAAAAAATCACCCTGATGAAAAAGATCCTAACCTTGATACTGTGCGGATATATTTTGACCGCTTGTAGCGACGATTTACTTGACGTCACCCCGTTGGATGCCATATCTGAGGAAAACGTTTTTACGGATCCTACCTTTTTGCAAAACTACGTTTACAATATGTATAACGGAATCAAGCCTCACTGGAGCCCGGGATCCGGTGGTTATGTTGGAATAACCGATATCGCGGTTTCCGCACCGGACACACATAATAGAGCCGGTGGGATTCGGCAATATTTGGAAGGTAATATTAACCCGGACAATATTACCCAATTGACTAATATTTGGGCTGAAGAATATGATTATATAAGAAGGGCTAATATCTTCTTTGAAAAAGTGGAAGGCTCAACCTTAGATCCACAGTTCCTGAACCGTGTAAAGGGAGAGGTTCATTTTATAAGAGCCTGGATGTATTTTGAACTTATTAGGACCTTTGGAGGAGTTCCCCTAATTACAACAAGCTTTCGGTTGGATGATGACTCATTTGATGTTTCACGAAACACGTATGACGAATGTGCCCGATTTGTTTTGGATGAAGCGGAGCTTGCGATGACTTTATTGGAAGGCGCAACGCCTGCTGCTGGAAAAGTAAGTAAGGAAGCAGCTATGGGGTTGAAAGCTAGGATGCTACTATACATGGCTAGCCCATTGAACAATCCAACTAATGACCTTAGCAAATGGCAAGCAGCTGCCACAGCTACCAAAGCTGTGATAGATGCGGGGTTTACTTTGCATCCCACCCATGAGGATCTATTCCTTCAGCCGCTGAAAACTGACGAATCTATTTTCGGCAGAACATACACCGCAGGATCAAGAATTCCTGATTGGGGATACAACTATGACTACTGGCCAAGTGGGTTTGATGCTCGACAGCGTTTGATGCCTACCCAGCATTTCATCAACATGTTTCAAATGGAAAACGGGGAATATCCCTATTTGCCGGATGGAATGACTGTCAATCCCGCTTCCGGATATGATGAACAGGATCCTAATGCCAACAGGGATCCAAGGTATTACAGTTATATCCTATATCCTGGCGCCGGCCCTGTCAATATAATTGACGGATCAAAAAGTACTCAACGTCTTTATGAATACTGGGAAGATGCAAATCCAAATCCTGATAATCAACCTCCTTACCAAAATCCAAATAAAATTGATCCACTAAACGGTCAAACGTTGTTTGATTTTGGAAGGGATTCAAAGACCTATTGGATCAAGGGTTTGACTCCGTTTCACTGGAGGGTACAGACAGGCTACACATTTAGGAAACTATTGGATTTTCAAGGACCGCGTGCAAGTTTTGACTTTGACTACAGTCAGTTGACAGTTTTTATGCGATTGGCGGAGTTTTATTTAAATTATGCGGAGATTCAGATTGCCTTGGGTAATGAAGACGTAGCTAGGGAATACATTAATATGGTACGCAAAAGGCCTTCTGTAAATATGCCGGATATTACCAGCACGGGAGCAGATTTGGTGCGTGATTATAGAAATGAACGTGCTGTAGAGCTACATTTGGAGGATATGCGGTTTTGGGACCTATTGCGCTGGAAGGCGGCGCCTGGAAACATTGACCGGAATCCAATTAGGGGTCTTAGCAGTGTAACCATGGATTGGACCACAGCCGAAGAAGGGGATATGTTAGGAACGTTAAGGTACACCTATGGTATTATTTTAGACGTAGATCCGCGGTTTCCATGGCCGGGTGATCACTACTACCGATTTCCAATTCCTAGAGAAGAAATCCAACGTAGTAACAACAACATACAACAAAATCCGGGATATGGAGATTGATATTCTGAGTTAAATTCATTAGTTTAAGCCACAGAAGTAAAAGGAGCGATAGCTGCTATGCTTCTGTGGTTTTGTGTCTAATTAGTTTGTAAAGGAAGTACCAAAAGGTAATGTTTGAATGAAAAAAGGGGTGAAAGATAGTTGCTTGCTAATAAAAAAAGTAATGAAAGAGAGTGTACTTTTGCTCATTTCACTCTTATTTTTCATGTCAGGGTGTGGGGGTTCTTCTGAGAAAAATCAGTTGTTTCATGAACGTTCACAGCGTGAGACCGGAATTGATTTTTCCAATGACTTGACCGAAAATGATTCCATCAACTATTTTAACTACATGTATATCTATATGGGTGGGGGCGTGGCTGTTGGGGATTTCAACAACGATGGCCTACCGGATATTTATTTCACGGGAAATATGGTTCCCAATAAACTTTACCTCAATAAAGGAAATTTAAAATTTGGAGATATCACAGACCTTGCAGGCGTTGCGGGAGATGACAGGTGGATGACAGGTGTTACAGTAGGAGATGCCAATCAGGACGGATGGTTGGACATCTATGTCAGTGTATCCGGAAAATGGGGTACTACAAAGAATTTGCTTTTTATTAACGATGCCAAAGAAGGCGAAATCCCGACATTTACAGAGATGGGAGAAGCCTATGGGGTTGCTGATGAGGGAAATAGTACGCAAGCTGTTTTTTTTGATTACGATGGCGATGGCCTTCAGGATTTATATGTCATCAATTACCCCATTGTACCGTCGAGAACTAGTATGGTGGAATATTTGACCTATCGCGATGCAGCGCCTTATCACAGAAGCGACCGGCTCTACAGGAATGAAGGTAACGGTAAGTTTACCGACATGACGCAGGTCGCTGGGCTTGATAAATACGGATTGTCCTTGGGCGTTTCTGTTGGAGATTATAACCAGGACGGTTGGCCGGATTTATACGTATCCAATGATTTTAGTACGCCTGATTTTTTCTATATCAACAATCAGGACGGGACTTTCACAGACCATAATCTCGAATTAACAAACCACACCTCCTATTTTGGGATGGGAACAGATGTTGCCGACTTTAACAATGACGGCTATTTGGATATCTATCAGGTTGATATGATGCCGAAAAGCTATAGAAGGGCTAAGGAGAATATGGATAGCATGGACCCTGAGCGGTTCTATTCCATGGTCAAAAATGACATGCACTACCAATATTCCATAAATACCCTACAGCTACATATGGGCAATGACACCAACGGTTTGCCCCGTTTTGGTGATATTGGGAAAATGGCGGGTGTTTCCTCTACCGATTGGAGCTGGGCTTCTCTTTTTGCTGATTTCGACAACGACGGCTTCAAGGATATTTATGTAACCAACGGTGTAAGAAGAGATATCAACAACAGTGATTACTTCAGAAGTGACGATGTTCAAAATTTCGAAGATGAAAACTCCCTTGATCTGACGAAAAAAATACCATCGGAAAAAATCAAAAATTTCGCCTTCCGCAATAATGCAAATTTAACGTTTGCGGATGTATCGGAAAGCTGGGGAGTAGATTTTAATGGGTTTTCGAATGGCGTAGCCTATGTGGACTTGGACAATGATGGGGATTTGGACTTGGTAATCAATAATCTGGACGACCGGGCCACTATTTATGAAAACAAGTCAAACGAGGTCACAAACAACAATTTTTTTCAGGTTGAACTTAAGGGGAATAAGGAGAATGCTTTTGGTATAGGTGCTAAAATATGGTTGGAGACCGATTCGCTTACCCAATTTCAGGAATTAACCCTTACTAGAGGTTTTCAGTCCTCCGTTGATCCCATAGTTCATTTTGGAGTTGGAAAGACAGTCACAATTAAAAATGTACGTGTACTATGGCCAAACGGACTCCAAAATGTATTAGAAAATGTTTCTGCTAACCAAAGAATTCAAATTGATATTTCGGATGCGGTTGAAATTATGGAAGAAGAACGAGCGACTGTACCAACTTTTTTTAAGGACATTACCGCTGAAGTTTTGTTAAATCACCAGCACGTTGAAAACAATTTTGATGATTTTCAATATCAGGTTTTATTACCCCATAAGATTTCCGAATATGGCCCGGCTCTGGCAGTTGGAGATATCGATAATGACGGCTTGGATGATTTTTATATTGGTGGATCCTATGGCCACAGTGGTAAGATGTACCGGCAAAATAGGGACGGCACCTTTACTGAAATATTGAAAGATCTCTGGGAAAAGGATAAGTTCCGGGAGGATGTAGGTGCGCTGTTTTTTGATGCCAATGGAGATGGTCTTCCTGATCTTTATGTGGTGTGTGGTGGAAATGAGCTTCGAAAAGGAGATGCATACTACCAAGATAAATTCTATATCAACAAAGGAAATGGTCAATTTGAAAAATCAGATACGGCACTTCCGATAATGAGAGAAAGTGGCTCGGTTGTAATTGCCGCAGATATAGATAATGACGGCGATTTGGATTTATTTGTCGGAGGCAGGGTAACGCCCAGAAATTATCCTCATGCTCCAAAAAACTATATTCTAATAAATAACAGTAGTGAGGGGGAAATACGGTTTGAGGATGTAACCGAAGAGGTAGCTCCTGATTTATTGGATTTGGGAATGGTGACTAAAGCGAAATGGGTAGATATTGATGGGGATCAACAGCAAGACCTCATACTTGTGGGTGAATGGATGGGGATTACCTATCTAAAAAACATGAATGGCAACTTCGTAAATCATACCGCATCCTCAGGATTGGAAGATACAGCAGGATGGTGGTTTGGCCTTCATGGGGAAGATTTTGACGGGGATGGGGACGTGGACTTTATCATTGGAAATCTAGGCAAAAATTACAAATACCAAGCAAGCGAAGCATCTCCCTTTAGTCTTTATGTCTATGATTATGATAATGATAGTAGGGATGATCTAGTGTTAAGTTATTTGGATAAAGGAGTGCGGGTACCTGTACGCGGGAGAGAATGCTCCTCCCAACAGATACCTGCGATTAAAGTAAAATTTAAAGATTATAAATCATATGCTTCTGCCAGCCTTGAGCAGATATATACATCCGAACATTTGGAAAAGGCTGAACATTATGAAGTAAAAAGCTTTGCCCATCGGTATGTGGAAAATTTAGGTGATGGTACTTTTAAACTTACCCCCTTGGATATTTTTACCCAAATATCTTCCATTAATGCCATGGTTACGCTTGATGTAAACCAGGACGGCCATCTAGATGTCCTATATGCTGGAAATCTCTATGGTTCTGAGGTGGAAACCCCAAGAAACGATTCCAGTTATGGAGGTCTGTTGATCGGTGACGGAAAGGGGGGCTTCGTAAGTCAAATGCCCTATGAAAGTGGATTGATGATACGGGGAGAGGTGAAGTCAACAATAAAAATGAAATTGGCAGGGGGAGCCGATGGGATTTTATTTGCAAAAAATAATGCGCCTCTTCAATTGATCCGCATCGAACAAAATGAAGAGCTTGGATTTATGGCAACAACCGCGGGCCGTCCTTAATCTCAATTTTCCAATCCTCGAATGTTCATAGACCCAAAAAGCATGAAGAATTTCATCGCCCTTTACTACATTTTTTTAATCCTGATGCTGGGATTGTCGTCCTGTGGCAAAAAGAAGCAAGCCGAAGTAACCCGCTCAAATGCCAATGCCTTGATCCATGAAACAAGTCCTTACCTATTGCAGCATGCTAACAATCCAGTTGATTGGGTGCCTTGGAGCATGGAGGCATTAAATCAAGCCAAATCGGAAGGTAAACTCATTTTGGTAAGTATCGGGTATTCCTCTTGTCATTGGTGTCATGTGATGGAATCAGAGACGTTTGAGGATCAGCAGGTTGCTGATTTTATGAATGAAAATTTCATTAATATCAAAGTGGATAGGGAGGAGCGGCCGGACGTTGACAATGTATATATGACCGCTCTTCAGTTAATTACAGGAAGCGGAGGATGGCCGCTAAATGTGATCACCTTACCAAATGGCAACCCCTTATATGGAGGTACCTACCACACAAAGGAGGAATGGATCCAAGTTTTACTTGACGTGAACAAGTTTTTCACGGATGAACCTGAGAAGGCCGTTCAATACGGAAAAATGCTGGCCCAGGGAATTCAAGATATGAACAAGATCGTTTTGGTATCCAATATAACGGAAAATAATGCGGAGAATTTGGCGGTGAGCGTTGACAATTGGAAATCCAAGTGGGATCTAGATTGGGGAGGAGATAGGGGAGATGAAAAGTTTATGATGCCCGCAAATCTAAATTTTTTGTTGAATTATGCCGCAGTGTCGAACAATCAGGAATATAAGGTGCATATTCAAAATACATTGAATAAAATGGCTTTGGGTGGAATTTATGACCAAGTACGAGGCGGTTTTTTTAGATATAGCACCGATATCTATTGGAAAGTGCCCCATTTTGAAAAAATGCTCTATGACAATGCCCAAATGCTTAGTTTATATGCCAATGCCTTTAAAGAATTCAAAGAGGAGGAATATCGGGAAATTATCGTAGGGATATGTGATTTCTTGGAGCGTGAAATGAAAAATCCATATGGGGGATATTACGCTGCTTTGGATGCGGATACTGACGGTATAGAGGGGAAATATTATTTGTGGGAAGAAGATGAGTTAAAGACTGTGATGGGGGATGATTATGGTCTATCCGCAGACTATTTCTCCATTACTTCCCAACGGCAATCAGATGATACCTCTTTTGTTCTTTCGAGAGAAGGATCTGACAAAGATTTCGCCATACAGCATGGAATTTCTGAACATGAATTTTCGGCTCTGAAATCGAAATGGAAAAATGACCTGCTGAAAGCGAGGCAAAACAGAATTCCACCCCGAAAAGATGATAAAATAATTACCTCTTGGAATGCTTTGCTTATGATCGGATTTTTGGACGCCTATGCTGCATTGGGAGATGAAACCTATTTAAATAAGTCCATTGAAATACTGGATTTTCTTCAGACGCATAGTTTTGATGAAAACCATTTGATTCATTCCTATAAGGAAGGGGGGAGTCACGTATCGGGGTTTTTGGAAGATTATGCGTTTTTAATAGAGGCTTTGATCAAATTGTATGGGTTTACCGGAAATCAGGATCATTTGGATATTGCAATGTCCCTTAATGATGTTGTTTTAAAATCGTTTTCAGATGATGCTACAGGGATGTTCAAATTCAGTCAGCATGAAGAGTTGATTTCAACCCTTATACCCACCCACGATGGGGTGTTGCCTTCTTCCAATGCATCCATGGCGTTGAACTTGTTTCAACTTGGACATCTCTTAGGCAATAAAGGGTATATCGATAGAACTGAAAAAATGTTGGCGTCTATGATTCCCAATGTTCTTACGGATGGACAGGCTTACGGGAAATGGAATCAGCTATTGATGCATATTTCCCATCCCTTTCATGAAGTTGCCGTAGTTGGAGAAAATTCAAAAGCGTTAGTCAAAAGCTTAAATAAAGTTCACTTATCAAACACGCTCATAGTGGGTTCAGAGACGGAAAATGAGCTTCCATTGTTCAAAAACAGGTTTGAAAAAGGGAAAACGCTGATTTATGTTTGTATAAATAATACCTGTAAACTTCCTGTTGCACTTCCCGAACAGGCGATTGATATAATCAAAGCAGCTTATGAAAAGAAGTAAGGCATTTTTCTTTTTTATAATGGTTTACCTGGCCATCCTCCCTGGATGCGGAAATATGGCGTCCACTAAAACGGACCATGAACAAGTCGGAGTGGATAATTTGGCATATAGATGGGCGCAAACTATTTTGGAAGCCACGGCAAGGGATACGGAGAGATTTAATCCGCGGCCGACGGTAACTTCCAGGTATTTGGCATTGGTATTTACATCCATCTTTGATGCGTGGTCTGTGTATGACGATAAGGCAATACCTGTTTATTTGAAAGATGTTTCCAGACGACCTGCAGCAGAAAGGACATTAAAGAACAAAGAGGTTGCTATTAGTTATGCCGCGTTTCGAAGTCTTCTGGAATACTTTCCAAGCGATAGCACGTTGTATGCTGATTTTATGGTAGACCTGGGATTAAATCCCACAAATGCGACGATGGATGCCACTTCCCCGGAAGGAATCGGAAATCTGGCCGCTTTTCAGGTTATTACTTCCAGAAAAGGTGATGGTGCCAACCAGTATGGCGAAGAATCTGGTGCCTCCCAGTTGCCATATTTTAATTATACCGGCTATGAACCTGCCAATTCTGCCGAGGAAAATGTGGACCCCGGCAGATGGCAGCCAAAATATTTTTCGGATGGGAAAGGGGGTAGGTTTGCACCGCCCTGCTTGACTCCGTTTTGGGATAGAGTAAAGCCAATAGGACTTAAATCTGCTGCTCAATTCCGTCCGGGCCCGCCTCCAGCGATTGGTTCTGATCAGTTAAGGATGGAAATTCAGGAAGTAGTCGATGTTCAAACCAATCTGACGGATTACCAAAAGGCCTTGGTGGAGTTTATGCGGGATGGACCCAAGTCTGTCCAACAGGCAGGGCATTGGCTCAAATTTGCCCAAGATGTATCCCGGAGAGATCAACATACTTTGGATCAGGATGTGAAAATGTATTTTTACAATCAGATAGTGGCCATGGATGCCTTTATTGCCGCTTGGGATTCAAAAATGTTTTACGACTATGCCAGGCCTTTTGCCTTGGTTCATAACCTTTTCAAAGATCAACAAATACAAGGCTGGGGTGGTGAAAAGATAGGAATGATCCAAATGCCAGGCAGCCAATGGCGTCCCTATTCCCCGGAGACCTTTCTGTGCCCTCCATTTCCAAGTTATGTTTCGGGACACAGCGCAGTAAGCGGTGCCTGTGCGGAAGCACTTAGGTTATGGACAGGAAGCGATGAGTTTGCCGAAAGCGTAACCCTAGTCGCAGGTGCGATGACAGAACCGGATTTTTTGGGTGATACGGTAGTGCTTCATTTTCCTACATTTACAGAAACCGCAGAGATGGCCGGGTATTCCAGGGTTTTAGGAGGCTACCATATACAGTCGGATAATTTGGCAGGCCTGGAACTTGGAAGAAATGTTGCCAATGAAATTTGGGAGTTTTATAAAGCACATGTAGGGGAGTAGCGGTCAGTTATTACCCAACAAAAAGCAAAGTATAGACAAATGGAATTAATAGAAAAAAGGAAATCAAGGAATTTAATAAGTTTTGCTTTAAGGTATTCAATTTTGATAATATCTCTTCTGATTTACTCCTGCTCATCAAAAATCGACCTTTCCGCAATCCAGAAAAACACCTCTCTTGCCGAACTAAAGTTTACCGTAGAAGAAGCAACTGAATGGACTAACCTCTTTCAAAGAACCTCAGGTTGGTTTGGCGGAGATGGGATTTTTACTATACCAATGTCCGGAGTAGATTCGGCTGGGTCTGAGGCGGACGGTACAACTATGGTATTGTTTAGCGATAGCTTGATAGGGGAAATAACAGACGGCAAACTGGATACTCCTTTGGTAATGATCAATAATTCAATCGCATTAATATCCGGAGTGGAACCAAAAGAATCCAGTATTTCCTTTCACTGGGCATTAGATAACCAAGATACTCCAAAGGCACTTTTTGTTCCCAGTACACCAAACAGTAATTCGGGGGAGTATTATTGGTTGGGGGACGGGTTTGTAAATCAGGAAAAAGGGAACGATATCTATCTCTTTGGCTATAGAATTACCACGACGGATGCCGAGGTATTTAATTTTAAAGAAGTGGGGAATACGTTGATTGTTCTTCCGGCAGGCAGTAAGCCCCCCTTTGAAGAACAACGCCAACTTGACACCCCGTTTTATATGGATGGCGATCCGGAGAATACCGGATCTTTTGGGGCCGGCATTTTGGTAAACACAGAAGCTGCCGGAGCCCTGAGTCCGGATGGGTATGTTTATATCTATGGGGTAAAAGGAACCAAAAAGGAGGTAATGGTGGCCAGAATTACCCCAAATGACATCGAACAATTTCAGCTTTGGGAATTTTGGGATGGAAATGTCTGGCAACGTGATATGATGAAGGCAGCGTCTATTGCCGATAGAGCCTCCAATGAGTTAAGTGTAACTCCTCTTAAAGATGGCAGGTATGCCATGGTTTTTCAGACAGATGCGATTGGAGCCAACGTGGGTCTGCGTTTGTCTTTATCACCCGAAGGCCCATACGGACCTATTTTCCCAATATGGGATGCAAGTCCCGATTTTAAAGATGGAAAGCATCTGTTCAGTTACAATGCCAAAGCCCACGCTAACCTTTCCAAGCCGGGGGAATTATTGATTAGCTATAATATCAATTCTTTTGATTTTTTTGCGGATGTGGAAATTCAGCCAGACTTTTACAGGCCTAGGTTTATAAGGGTGACACTTGAAGAGTGAGTGAATGGTGCGCATTTTTTTGATACTTTAGACAGAGTTTGCTTTTAAACCTGATCTAATGAAGGTATTGATTCAATTTTTCCTCCATTCATCAACAAAAATATATTGCAGATAGAAAAAATGGTGAATTTTTCTTTTTCAAATCTATAGGTAGAAATTTTTTCATATCTTAGAAAATCCAAATAACCCAATATAACTCATGTTTTCACTTAACGAATACCCAGCTTCATGTTCTGGCGATGAATTGGAATGGTGGGATAAACTAAGACAGGGAGACAAGAAGGGATTAGCAATGATCCATTCCTCCTACGTGGATGATATGTACCGGGTAGGGATGGCTATCAAGCCAAATAGCAGCTATGTTCAGGATTGTATCCATGAGGTATTTGAAAGTTTGTGGAAATACAGGTCAGGCTTGAAAAAAACCGACAATGTCAAGCTTTATTTGCTGAAATCTATAAGCAATAGAATTCACCGGGATTTAGCCGATAATTCAGGAAAATTGCATCTACGACCCGTGGATGAATTTGAGGGTTTATTTATGGTAAATTCTCATGAGTTTGATTTAGTAAGAGATCAGGGTAGCGAAGAGGTTAGAAGGCGGCTTATGCATGCGTTTGGGAAGTTGCCCCTAAGACAAAAAGAAGTGGTTCACCTGTTGTTTTTTGAAAATCTTTCCTATGAGGATACATCCTCCGTAATGAATCTGCATCTGAAATCCGTCTATAACTTGGTATGTAAGGCTATTTCCAATCTTAGAAAAAGTCTAGTATTAATTCTGTTTTTAATACTAATTACACAAGGCTAATTTTAAAGAATTGCCTTGATATTTTTAATCTATTCATTGGAAAATTTCCTGCCAGATAATTCACTTTTATTTTCGAAATAATTTTTTTCACCTAAGACGGTGAACTTTTGACAAATTTCTCCTTACGTATTATAAGTGACTTTTATCATGGATATATCAAACTGGACAGTCGACGATTTTGTACTAAACGCGGAGTTTAGAAAATGGATTTTATCCCCCAATGCCGAAATAAACCTGGTTTGGGAAAAAAGAATCAATGCTTATCCCGAAAAGTTGAGGGAAATCAAACTTGCCAGGGAATTGCTGATCAATTTTCCAAATCATGGTTTTGTTCTTGATGACAGGGATAAAAAATCCCTTTGGGAAAGGATTGACCAATCGACTCATGCAATTGTTACCGTATTTCCCGAGGAAAAAGTAATTCCATTAAATTCCCAAAGTACGATCAAAAGAATGGAGCGGAAATCTGAGAATCCGTTTCGGTTCAGCCAGGGATATAAAGTTGCCGGTATTTTACTTGTCAGCTTTGTGCTGAGCCTTTTGGCAACAGTTTTTTTAAGAGTTGAAGGGATTGAAACAGAAACCCCCATTGTATTTACCGAGCATACAACCCGACAAGGGGTAAAATCGACTTTCACCCTTCCTGATAGCTCCACGGTTATGTTAAATGCCGGTAGTAGACTGTATTATCAGGAAAACTTTTCCGGTGAATTGAGAGAGGTTTTTTTAGAAGGGGAGGGTTATTTTGAAGTTCAAAAGAAATTGGATCGGCCATTTATTGTACATACTGGG
>DATHWC010000027.1:0-4826 GCA_035460985.1 Lunatimonas sp. | reverse complement strand
CCTGACCCTGGCTGACTACGGTGTATCAGCCGGAAGGATAGCAGGACTAACGGGCGTATGGCTGGATTACGAACAGGGAAGAAACCCCAGGAAAATTTGCGCATTGGGCGTAAAATCCAGCCGTTGGGTTACAATGCACGGATTTGCCTTTAATGTGAATGTGGAGGTTGATTATTTTTCCAATATTGTGCCCTGTGGTATTCCGGACAAGGCTGTAACATCGCTGCATCTGGAAATAGGCCAAAAGGTTGATGAGCGGGAAGTCAAAGAGAAATTAAAACAGCACTTAGCCCAACAGTTTGAAATGGAGTTGGAAACAGTAACGGAGAGCATATGAAAAAAGACATTCCCTTTCATCCCGCCACGGGAGTAGATCTGGCCATTGTCAGGGAAATCCGTGCAGGGGAAACCGAGTGGTCCGTGTACCTTATCAATAAGAACCTCATTTCACTGACCACGGTGATGATTAATTCGAAGGGTTATGGACAGATCAATGGTGAGATGCGTAAAACTTCGGTTTTAAGGCATGTCATCGATAAATTAGAAGCTCAGGCTATTGCAAAGGTGGAGCCTATATTGCCGGACTTGTTTCAGCTTACCAATGAATTTTGGGTAAGCTATTATATATTGGATCAAATTTTCGACAAAAAATTCATATTTTTACCCGGTAGTATTTCCGATGAAAAGGTTACGTATATCCCTGAGTTGGATTTACATGGAATCCCTCATACCAAGTGACATATGGCAGATTTTTTACAAGATTTAAGCGATGTATTGTTTTTGGACATTGAGACGGCATCGGCTTTTCCGGCCTTTGAAGATATTCCGCCCCGTCTACAGGAAGAATGGCAACGAAAAACAAAGCAGATTCAATCAACAGAGCCAATAGATCATGCTGAACTCTATTTTGAAAAAGCCGGCATATACGCGGAGTTTGGAAAGGTAATTTGTGTAGGTGTAGGGTTTTTCATGTATTCGAAGACAGAGGATGAATTGGTCTATCGCACCAAGTCCTTCGCCGAAACAGAGGAACATGACACCTTGATGCACTTCCGTGAATTGTTGGAGAAGAAAAACTGGATCCTTTGTGGACACAATGGCAAGGAGTTTGACTTTCCCTATCTGTGCCGCAGGATGTTGATCAATAGAATACCTTTGCCGGATGTCTTGCAGTTGGCGGGAAAGAAGCCTTGGGAAATCCGGCATTTGGACACCATGGAAATGTGGAAATTCGGTGACTATAAACACTATACGCGTTTAGAACTCTTGGCTGCTGCATTTGACATTCCCAGTTCCAAAGAGGGAATAGACGGCAGTATGGTGAACAAGGTCTATTATCAGGATGGGGATCTGGAGAATATTCGGAAATACTGTCTAAGGGATGTAGAAGTGACTGCCCGCGTGTATTTGGCGTATCAAGGCCTGCCAGGAGATCTGGCAATGACGATCATCAATCTCGATGATGAAACCAAAGATAATCCGCAATAACTCCCAGATACAGGGATATAATCTTTAACTTTATAACTTGAAATTATTTTTATGGGAAGAAAATCAGGAAAAAACCGAGACTATCGGGGCAAAAAAAAAGAAGACAAAGGAACGAATGCTTCCCAAGTAAAAAGAACGCTCCTTAATTTTTTAGAAAATCATTATGGCGAGGAGTTTTCAGAGAAAAATTTAATCAAACAGCTTCAGATTAAAGAGTCAGCCGCAAAAAGTAGCATTGCTGATCTGTTGATCGAACTTGTTCAGGAGGGAAAAGTCAGCAAAAATTCCCGAAATGAATTTAGTTCCGCAAGTGATCCCGAATTTATAGAAGGTGAAGTAGACTATGTCAATGCCCGTTTTGCGTTTGTAATTCCTTCGAATCAAGTTAAATCAGACGATGACATACTTGTCAAGGAGTCCGACATGAAGAATGCCTTGGATGGGGATAAGGTTCGGGTGATGGTATTCCCCAACAGGGGAAAAAATGGTCGCAGAGAGGGAAAAGTGCTGGAGATTACTGAGCGGTCTAGAGATGAATTCGTTGGTCGGGTAGAAATATCACCCCGTTTTGCCTTTGTGGTGCCTGATTTTAAAAAAATGCATCATGATATTTTTATAAAAAAAACTGACCTTCTGGAGGCCCAACACAATCAGAAAGTGGTGGTACAAATGACTGAATGGAAAGAAGGGGACAAGAATCCGATTGGACGGATTATACGAATTTTGGGTACGGCCGGAGATCATGAGGTAGAAATCCATTCCATCATGGCCGAATTCGGATTACCCTTTGATTATCCCGAGGAGGTGGTACAGGAGGCGGAAAAAATATCCGACACGATCCGAAAGGAAGATTTAGAAGATAGGCGAGATTTTAGGGAGGTTCCTACCTTTACCATCGATCCGGCTGACGCAAAAGATTTTGACGATGCCATATCCTATCAAAAGCTCGACAACGGAAATTATGAAATTGGCGTCCATATTGCGGATGTGACACATTATGTCAAACCCGGCTCTCTATTGGAAAAAGAAGCCTATCACCGGGCAACCTCTGTTTACCTTGTGGACAGAACTATCCCCATGCTTCCGGAGAGACTCAGCAATGGTTTATGTTCCCTTCGGCCAAACGAAGACAAACTAACTTTTTCCTGCGTATTTGAAATGAATGATGATGGGGCGGTTCTGAACCATTGGATTGGGCGTACGGTGATTCATTCTGACCGTAGGTTTGCCTATGAGGAAGCGCAAGAAAATATTGATCAGCAGGACGGAGATTTTTATGAGGAATTAACGCATTTGAACGGTCTGGCCAAACGGCTGCGGGAGGCGCGATTTAAAAGAGGTGCCATTAATTTTGAAACCGTTGAAGTAAAGTTTAAGTTGGATGAGAAAGGGACTCCATTGGGCTTGATAATTAAAGAGCGTAAAGATATTCACAAATTGATTGAGGAATTTATGCTCCTTGCCAATAGGACGGTTGCGGAATTTGTCTTCAATAAAAATAAAGGTAAAAGCACCTTTGTGTACCGAACCCACGATTATCCGGATTTGGAGCGCTTGACCACCTTTGCGGGTTTTGCAAGGAAATTTGGACATGAGATTGTCGTAACGGATGAAAAAAAGGTGTCCAACACCCTTAACAAGTTAATGGACGATATCCAAGGCAAGCCGGAACAGAATGTCTTGGAACAGCTTGCCATCCGCAGCATGGCCAAAGCCATTTATACGACAGAACCGAAAATCCACTTTGGATTGGCTTTCAAACATTATACCCACTTTACCTCCCCAATCAGAAGATATCCGGATATGATGGTGCATAGGCTGCTTCAGCTCTATTTGGATGGTGGCAAATCCCCAGAAACCCTAGCCTGGGACGAGAAGTGTACCCATTCTTCCGAAAGGGAAAAGCGAGCGGCTGATGCCGAAAGAGCCTCCATTAAATACAAGCAGGTGGAATATATGAAACTTGCTGAGGAAAAGGATTACGACGGCATCATCACCGGGGTGACTGAATGGGGCGTATATGTGGAAATCACCGAAACCAAATGTGAGGGGATGGTACGGGTACAGGACATCAAAGACGATTACTATGATTTTGATGAGCGAAACCTTCGCCTGATAGGATCTAAAAACAAACGCATCATTACATTGGGAGACAAAGTAAGTGTTCGTGTCACCCGAACCGACATAGACAGAAGAACCATAGATCTGGAATTTGCGACGAATGACTGAAACGATTGACCTAAAGGCGATACAGCAGGAACTGGAAGCCCACATACAGCAACTCACCTACGGCCAACACCCAAAAGAATTATACGAGCCTATATCTTATCTGATGGGCTTAGGTGGCAAGCGAATCAGGCCACTTTTGACTCTTTTGGCCTATAATCTATACCAAACGGACTATAAGCGTATCCTGACTCCGGCCTGTGCTGTGGAGGTCTTCCATAATTTTACGCTTATGCATGACGATATCATGGATCAGGCACCGTTGCGCAGAGGCAAACCAACGGTACATAAAAAGTGGAACGCGAATACCGCCATCTTATCCGGTGATGTGATGCTGGTAAGAGCATATGATATGTTACTGCATATTGGTCCGGACAGGCTGGGCCATTGTATCAAGCATTTTAATAAAACAGCAGGCGAAGTATGTGAAGGGCAGCAGTTGGATATGAATTTTGAGGCCCGTGAGTCGGTATCAGAACTGGAATATCTCGAAATGATCCGGCTTAAAACAGCAGTTTTGTTAGGATACGCATTGCAACTTGGTGCCATTTTAGCTGGAGCTTCAGAAGCTGATTGCCAAAAATTATATGATTTTGGGGTAAATATTGGTATTGGCTTCCAACTCAAGGACGACCTTCTGGATGTATATGCGGATAAGGATCTTTTTGGTAAACAGGTAGGTGGTGATATTATCTCCAACAAGAAAACCTATTTGCTTATCAAAGCCAAGGAACTGGCAACCGGTGAGACAGCCGGAGAATTGGCATCCTGGATTGGAAACATGGATTTCGATAAAGAGGAAAAAGTTAGCGAAGTAACCCGCATTTATGACTCATTGGGAATTCAGGACCTTACCGAGCGTAAAATGCAAGCCTATTTTGAAAAAGGTTTTGCCCAGCTTAACGAGATCCACCCGCTGCGCAAAGAAGGCATGGATATGCTTCATAACCTTACAAAGAATTTAGTAAACCGGGAAAAATAGATTTCCCTTTTCACCCTACCATCATGGAATTATCCTTAACGGTTATTTTGATCGCCGTCACCTGTTTGTCGTCCTACTATGCCTGGAAAAATCCGGAGTTTATGGAGAAAAGCATGTTTACCCCCTACCG